>JAQUJQ010000009.1 GCA_028680875.1 Eubacteriales bacterium | reverse complement strand
CCTGAAACTTTTCCAGTTTTACCATATCCATTCCTACGGATTTTATAATTCGATAACCGCCGATGGAAGTACCAAGGGCCATGACGACCGAACATAAGACCATCAACCAGACCGGAATCACAAATGAAGTCTGAGCCTGCCCTTGAGCCAGAAACATACCAAGCATAAATACACCCATAAATTTCTGTCCATCCTGTGCCCCGTGCATAAAAGCCATACCGGCGGCTCCGGCTATTTGTGCGTTCTTAAAAACCCCATGGGTTTTACGCCGATCAACTTTTTTAAAAATATTGCTTACAATTTTTACAAAAAACCAGCCGGCACCAAAACCCATACCGGTGGATAGAATAAGACCATAAATAACTTTTATCCATTCTGCAGGATTAATGCCGGAAAAACCTCCTTGGAGCGCAATAGCCGCACCGGACAATCCGGCAATTAAGGCGTGGCTTTCACTGGTAGGGATTCCAAACCACCAAGCAGCTGTTGCCCAAAGAACAATAGCAAATAAAGCAGCACAAAGAGCTACCAATGCTTCATGAGAATCTCCGCCGAAATCTACCATCCTATAAATTGTCATAGCTACCGTAGCATTGATCATAGTCATAACAAGGACACCAAAGAAATTAAAAACCGCTGCCATCAAAATGGCTGAACGCGGGCCCATGGAGCGAGTTGATACACAGGTAGCAATGGCATTGGGAGCATCTGTCCAACCGTTTACCATAATAACTCCAAGAGTCAAAATAGTAGTGATTGCCAAAGCCGGATTGGATATCAGCTGATGAAAGAAATCAAATAATGTAATAGTCATACCTTCTCCTTGTAATATTGTTTCCCTAGATGATGATACATGTTTTTCCCTCTCAAGGCAAGTGCATTCATAAAATAACCATAAACAGAAAATGATAGTTAAAAGATGACGGTCGAGGGCGGTCCTTTAGATGCGAAAATCTAAAGGACCGCCCCCGACCGTCTTATCTGTCGTCCATACTCTTCTTATATTATTACTGTTTTTCCAGTCTTCGAGGACCGATTAGCGCATTATTAATGATAAAATCGATACGGGATTCCTCGGGCAGAATCAATTTAATGGTATGTTTACTTACTTTCTCTACATCACGAAGCAGGTATTCCATAATCTTTGTTCTCATTTTTCCTCCTCCTTCCATTATCTGAAAATTATAACTAATTGTTATAATATTATCAATATATTTTTTGTTTATTCAATCTCTACTTTTTCTAAACCTCTTGTTTTCAACATTATTATACTATTTCTTAGCATAATTTGCAAGGTATTTTTGAAATTGTTTCAATTTATTGTTATTATATTATCAATATTGTACAGGATTGATCCTCCTGTCTATATATTTGTTCTACGGAATAAAAAAAGACAGTCTTCCTGCTTCCTTAATGAAACAAAATGACCGTCCCTTTAATTCTTAATTATACTTGGTAATTAATCTTTGATGATGGAGGCAACTACTCCGGCTCCTACAGTTCTTCCACCTTCCCTAATCGCAAAGCGAAGTCCTTCTTCGATGGCGATGGGGGTAATCAGTTCAATGTTCATTTCGATGTTATCCCCGGGCATACACATCTCCACCCCTGCCGGTAATGCAATGTCTCCCGTTACGTCTGTAGTTCTAAAGAAGAACTGGGGCCTGTAGCCGTTGAAGAACGGTGTATGTCTCCCGCCTTCTTCCTTCTTCAATACATAAACCTGTGCCGAAAACTTGGTATGAGGATGAATGCTCCCGGGTGCCGCAAGAACCTGACCTCTTTCGATTTCAGTTCTCTGTACTCCTCGAAGCAGTGCTCCGATGTTGTCGCCGGCCTGGGCCTGATCCAACAGCTTACGGAACATTTCTACACCGGTAACTACTACTTTTCTCTTCTCATCACTCAAGCCTACGATTTCAACTTCGTCGGATACTTTGAGAACTCCTCTTTCCACTCTGCCTGTCGCTACCGTTCCACGGCCTGTGATGGAAAATACGTCTTCTACAGGCATCAGGAATGGTCTATCTGTAGCTCTTTGTGGTTCGGGAATATATCCGTCTATTGCGTCAAACAATTCTACTATATTGTCTCCCCATGGGCCTTCCGGATTATTTAATGCTTCCAGTGCGGAGCCTCTGATGATGGGGGTATCGTCTCCCGGAAATTCGTAGCTGTCCAACAGCTCTCTTACTTCCATTTCAACTAAATCTAACAACTCTTCGTCATCAACCATATCGCATTTGTTCAGAAAAACGATGATGTAGGGTACACCTACCTGTCTGGACAAAAGAATATGCTCTCTGGTCTGTGGCATGGGACCGTCTGTTGCTGCTACTACCAGGATTGCTCCATCCATTTGGGCAGCTCCTGTGATCATATTCTTAACATAGTCGGCATGGCCCGGGCAGTCTACGTGTGCGTAGTGTCTGTTGGGAGTCTCATATTCCACGTGTGAAGTGGCTATAGTGATACCTCTTTCCTTTTCTTCCGGTGCCTTGTCAATCTGATCAAAGGCTACCATTTGGCCCAGTCCGTATCTCTGGTTTAAAGTCTTCGTGATGGCCGCAGTCAAAGTGGTCTTTCCATGGTCTACGTGGCCGATGGTACCTATATTGACATGGGGCTTCGTGCGTTCAAATTTCGATTTTGCCATTGTGGTTTCCCTCCATATTGTATTACGTTTTACTTATTTATCTTTTCTAATAGGTAATTGGGTAGTTTATCAAAGTGATCAAACTGCATAGTGTATACCCCTCTTCCCTGAGTCTTGGAACGCAGATCTGTAGCATAGCCAAACATTTCTGCAAGAGGTACGTAGCCTCTGATGATTACACTGCCTGAAAGCATATCAGTCCCTTCAATTCTACCTCTTCGGGAACTAATATCCCCGATGATATCACCCATATATTCTTCAGGGGCTGTAACCTCAACCTTAAAAATGGGCTCCATAAGAACCGGATTTGCTTTCTTTGCAGCTTCACGGAAGGCCAGGGATGCAGCAATTTTAAATGCCATTTCTGAAGAATCCACCTCATGATAAGATCCATCATATAGTTCCACCCCAACATCCACCACTTGGTAGCCTGCTAAAGGTCCGCTCTGCATCGCTTCACGAATCCCATCATCTATCTTGGAGATGTATTCCTTGGGAATGACACCGCCTACAATGGAGTTCTTGAATTCGTAACCACTCCCGGACTCTCTTGGGTAGACCCGAATTTTAACATGACCGTATTGTCCGCGTCCGCCGGTCTGCTTGGCATATTTGTAGTCCACATCTGCCGTTGATGATAGTGTTTCTTTATAAGACACCTGGGGTTTACCTACATTGGCTTCTACTTTAAATTCCCGGAGGAGTCTGTCTACGATGATTTCAAGATGCAGTTCACCCATGCCTGCAATAATCGTCTGGCCCGTTTCCCCGTTAGTATAGGTACGAAAGGTGGGATCCTCCTCCGCTAACTTTGACAATGCAACTCCCATCTTTTCCTGTCCTGCTTTCGTCTTGGGCTCAATAGCAATTTCAATTACCGGATCCGGGAAATCCATGGTTTCCAGTAAAATCGGTTGTTTCTCATCGCACAGGGTGTCTCCTGTGGTAGTGTCCTTTAGGCCTACGGCTGCAGCGATATCTCCGGAATACACTTCATTGATTTCCGATCTATGATTGGCGTGCATTAGAAGAATCCTGCCTATCCGTTCTTTCTTTCCCTTTGTAGAGTTGAAGACGTATGAACCGGATTTCAGCGAACCGGAATATACCCGAAAGAATGCCAGTTTACCAACAAAAGGATCTGTCATAATTTTAAAAGCGAGAGCGGAAAATGGTCCGTTATCATCTGCTTCCCTTTCCACTTCCTTTTCTGTCTTCAAAGTAATTCCCTTAATGGGGGGAATGTCTATCGGAGAAGGCAAATAATCTACAACGGCATCCAAAAGTGGTTGAACGCCTTTGTTTTTATATGAGGCTCCACAAACAACAGGAATAAGTAGTCCGGAAATAGTCATTTCGCGAATTCCCGCCTTAATCTCCTCTTTGGTTAATTCTTCCCCTTCTAAATATTTCATCAGCAACTCTTCATTGGCTTCCGCTACGGTTTCAATGAGAGTATGCCTTGCATTCTTTGCTTCTTCTAAAAGCTCTTCCGGAATATCACAAATATCGATTTGCTTTCCTAAATCATCTCGATAAATTTCTGCATTCATCTCTACAAGATCAATCATACCGACAAACTTATTCTCACTGCCGATGGGAAGTTGGATTGGAACGGCATTGGCCTTCAGCCGATCTTTCACCATGGTGACTACCCGATTAAAGTCAGCACCAACGATATCCATCTTATTGACAAAAATCATTCTTGGCACACCGTACTTCTCAGCTTGTCTCCAAACGGTTTCCGATTGAGGCTCTACTCCTCCCTTTGCACATAGTACGGTTACAGCACCGTCCAATACTCGAAGGGATCTTTCTACCTCCACCGTAAAATCAACATGGCCCGGGGTATCAATGATATTGATCCTATAATCTTTCCATTGCGCTGTTGTTGCAGCAGAAGTAATTGTAATACCTCTTTCCTGTTCCTGCTCCATCCAGTCCATGGTTGCAGCACCTTCGTGAACTTCACCTAGCATATGGGTTTTTCCTGTATAGAACAGGATTCGTTCCGAAGTCGTGGTCTTTCCGGCGTCAATATGTGCCATTATACCGATATTTCTTGTTTTTACTATAGGAAATTGTCTAGGCATATCTTAACTCCTTTCCACAACAATCCGCATTGTAATAACTTATTACGTTATTTACCATCTGTAATGAGCGAAAGCCTTGTTTGCTTCTGCCATCTTATGAGTCTCTTCCTTTTTCTTAATAGATGCACCGGTATTATTAGCTGCATCCATAATTTCCTTTGCCAGCCTTTCAGACATGGTCTTTTCACCTCTGGTTCTCGTGTACTTGGTCAGCCACCTCAACGCCAAGGTCATACGTCTTTCAGGTCTCACTTCAACAGGCACCTGATAGTTGGCACCTCCTACCCTTCTGGCTTTTACTTCCAATACAGGCATGATGTTATTCATCGCCTTCTGGAAGGTTTCAGCAGGATCCTCTCCTGTTGTCTTTTGAATCCTGTCAAATGCATCGTATACAATGGATTGCGCCACTCCCTTTTTTCCGTCCAGCATGATGCTGTTAATTAGCTTTGCTACAACAACACTGCCATAAATCGGATCAGGAAGGACCTCTCTCTTTGGTATATTTCCTTTTCTAGGCACTTCTCTTCCCTCCTTGCCTCTCAAATCGGTACTCGACCACCCTGTCGGGGGCCGCGGTGCACTCTCAATCTATAATTAAGGGCACTTTCATTTTCCCGCTGATTACTTTTTCTTTGCTTTTTTTGATCCGTACTTGGAACGAGCCTGACCTCTGCCGGAAACTCCTGCTGTGTCCAAGGTGCCTCTGACAATGTGATAACGTACACCTGGCAGATCTTTTACTCTGCCGCCTCGGATCAATACAACGCTATGCTCTTGCAGGTTGTGGCCGATGCCGGGAATATAAGCGGTGACTTCAATTCCATTTGTCAAACGAACTCTGGCAACTTTTCTTAGTGCAGAATTGGGCTTCTTTGGAGTGACAGTCTTTACAGAAGTGCATACACCTCTTTTCTGGGGAGCTTCTGTATCCGTCGGCTCTCTTTTTATTGAGTTTAAACTCTTTAACAAAGCAGGCGCCTGGGACTTTTTTACAGATCTTGTCCTTCCTTCTCTTACCAATTGGTTAATGGTAGGCATTATTTATGTTCTCCTTTCCTTGCTCTTTCTTTACTGTATGAAATTGCAAATAATACATTTATTAAACCTTAAGGATTGAACCATAGGGTCTAAAACAATACGTCGAATAGTATAGCACCTTCCAATCTTAGTTGTCAATTATTTTCTAAAGTTTCATGTAGATTTGCTACTTGGGCATACAATTCAGACTGGTTGGCCCGTTCTTCAAATTCTTCATCAAACTCATCCTCATCGGTTTGAGTATGAAAAGATTCCATATACTCGGTATTCACTCCGTAATCAACTTGAATATCCTTGTACCTCTTCATACCTGTACCGGCAGGAATCAGCTTGCCGATGATAACATTCTCCTTCAGACCTAAAAGGTTGTCAGTTTTACCTTTAATTGCAGCATCGGTCAATACTCGGGTGGTTTCCTGGAAGGAAGCCGCTGACAGGAAGGAGTTGGTGGCCAAAGAAGCCTTGGTAATACCTAGCAAAACACGTTTGCCTTTGACCGGTTCTTTATTCCGTGCAATTGTTTCTTGATTGGCTTCCTCCAAATCATGCAGACTATAAAGACCGCCGGGAAGAAGGCTGGTGTCTCCGGAATCTTCAATCTTATATTTTGATAGCATCTGGCTGACGATAACTTCAACGTGCTTATCATTAATGTCTACACCCTGGTTTTTGTAAACCCTTTGTACTTCTTTAAGCAGATATTGATAGACTCCCTCCACGCCGTTGAGACGTAGAATATCGTGAGGATTTAAAGGTCCATGGGTAATCTGGTCTCCGGCAAGGATAAAATCACCCTTTGACACTTTTAATCTGGCTCCGTAAGGAATCACGTAAACTCTTTCTTCCTCGCCTCGTATTTTTACTTCAATTTTATTATCTTTTCGAGTTTCAATAGAAACTACAGTACCATCAGCTTCACAAATTTCAGCCAGCCCTTTTGGCTTTCTGGCTTCAAAGAGTTCTTCGACTCTGGGGAGACCCTGGGTTATATCACTGCCGGCGACACCACCTGTATGGAAGGTACGCATGGTCAATTGCGTGCCCGGTTCTCCGATAGATTGCGCAGCCAAAATACCAACAGCTTCTCCAATATTTACAGGTTCTCCGGTTGCCAGGTTCCTGCCATAGCACTGGGCACAGATACCGAATTTACTCTTGCAGGTCATGACCGAACGAATTGCAACGGATTCAATGCCGGCTTTTTCAATTGCCTCTGCATGTTCCTCCATTATTTCCTGGCCTGCTTCAACAATCACATTTCCCTTGCCGTCTTTAATATCCATTAAGGCAGTCCGTCCAATGATTCTCAAATTCAATGGTTCAATGATCTCTTTCCCATCAGTAAAGGCTCTGACTTCAATACCTTCATTGGTACCACAATCCTGTTCCCTTACTATTACATTATGGCTTACATCCACCAGTCTTCTGGTCAGGTATCCGGAGTCAGCAGTTCGAAGAGCCGTATCGGCCAGCCCCTTTCTCGCTCCGTTGGTAGAAGTAAAGTACTCCAATACGGAAAGTCCTTCCCGAAAATTGGAGGTAATCGGAATTTCAATGGTATAGCCTGAGGCATTTGCCATCAATCCTCGCATGCCACAAATCTGTTGGATCTGCTTTTTACTTCCTCTTGCTCCGGAGTGAGCCATAATATAAAGATTGTTTAATGTGCCTAGAGATTTCATCAAGGCATTTGCAACATCTTCAGTGGCAGTTCCCCAGGTTTTAAGAACCTTTTCATATCGTTCGGTCTCTGACATGAGACCCTTTCGATAAGCAGCTTCACATTTATCAACCATTCCGTAGGCATTTTCCAGAATTCCTTTTTTCGCATCGGGTATTTCCATATCGGATACGCTGATTGTAATCGCACCTATAGTAGAATAATGGAAACCTATATCCTTTATATGATCTAATATATTTGCCGTTGCTGTATTTCCGAATTTCCGATAACATTTTTCTATGATCTGCCCTAGCTTTTTCTTATCACATAGAAAATCAATCTCTAAGGAGTAAGGATCCACACTTCGATCTATATATCCCAAATTCTGAGGAATATTTTCGTTGAAAATAAAACGGCCTACGATGGACTCAACAAGCTTTCCCCTGTCATTCTCATCAATCTTTTTTCTTACCTTTACTTTAGCATGAAGCCCAATGATACCATTTTGATATGCCATAAGCATTTCATCATAATCTGCAAACACTTTTCCATCACCCTTTTCTGCCGGAGTGTTTCTCTCCGGTAAGCCGGGATGGGTTAAATAGTAGCTTCCCAAAACCATGTCCTGAGTAGGCGTGGTAATGGGAGATCCGTCTTTTGGTGCCAATATATTATTTACAGAAAGCATCAGAAATCTGGCTTCTGACTGGGCTTCAACAGAAAGAGGCACATGAACCGCCATCTGGTCTCCATCAAAGTCGGCATTATAGGCAGTACAAACCAGAGGGTGCAACTGAATGGCCTTTCCCTCTACCAATACCGGTTCAAAAGCCTGAATACCCAGCCTATGCAAGGTAGGAGCCCGGTTTAAAAGAACGGGGTGTTCCTTTATTACCCCATCCAGTACGTCCCAAACTTCCGGTCGAACCTTTTCCACCATTCTCTTCGCACTCTTTATATTATGAGCATAACCGTCTTCCACCAACTTTTTCATTATAAAGGGTTTAAAAAGTTCAAGAGCCATCTTCTTGGGCAGGCCACATTGATAAAAGCGTAATTCAGGGCCTACAACAATAACGGAACGGCCTGAATAGTCTACCCGCTTACCTAACAGATTCTGCCGGAATCGGCCCTGCTTTCCCTTGAGCATATCGGACAAGGATTTCAATGGCCTGGATCCCGGACCGGTTACAGGTCTTCCTCTTCTCCCGTTATCGATAAGAGCATCCACCGCTTCCTGAAGCATACGTTTCTCATTTCTAACGATGATATCCGGTGCTCCCAGATCCAATAGTCGCTTAAGTCGGTTATTACGGTTGATTACCCTTCTATACAAGTCATTGAGATCAGAAGTTGCAAACCGACCGCCATCTAATTGGACCATAGGTCTTAAATCAGGGGGAATTACCGGTATAGCTTCTAAAATCATCCATTCGGGTTTGTTCCCGGAAATACGAAGAGCCTCAATAACTTCCATCCGTCTAACGATTCGAATTCTCTTTTGTCCGGTGCTTTCCTTCAATTTTGTCCTAAGTTCCTCGGAAAGTTTGTCTAAATCAATATGTGTCAACAGTTCACGAATGGCCTCTGCACCCATAGCGGCACGAAATCCATTCCCGAAAAGTTCCCTGTTTTCACGATATTGCTGCTCTGTCAAAATTTCTTTGTAAAGCAGTCCGCTCTCACCGGGATCGGTTACAATATAAGCGGCAAAATATAGGATCTTCTCCAAATTTCTCGGAGAAATATCCAACACTAATCCCATTCTGCTGGGAATGCCTTTAAAATACCAAATATGAGAAACAGGGGCAGCCAACTCAATATGGCCCATCCGTTCTCTTCTTACTTTAGCCTTGGTTACTTCAACCCCACATCGGTCACAGACAATCCCTTTATAGCGTATTCTCTTGTATTTGCCACAGTGGCATTCCCAATCCTTTGTTGGTCCGAAGATCTTTTCACAGAATAGTCCTTCTTTTTCCGGTTTTAAGGTCCGATAATTTATGGTCTCCGGCTTCTTTACTTCTCCTCTTGACCAACCTCTGATCTTTTCCGTGGATGCCAGACCAATTTGCAGTGATTCAAAATTATTTAATTCTTGCATGTCTTACCTCCTACAGGATCTCTTCATTGGTATCGAAATCATCTTTCAGGTCTAAATCTTCTTCTTCCTCAGTTTCTTCTTCACTGAAGCCTGCATCTTCTTCGAATAGTTCCTCTTCATCGGTAACGGCTTCAATCTCAATCAAACTTTCAATACCGGAGATTTCCTCCAGATCTGTACCTTCTTTTATTTCTATCTCCTCATTTGTTTCAGAAAGTACTCTTACATCTAAGCCTAGACTCTGCATCTCCTTGATAAGCACCTTAAATGATTCGGGGATACCCGGTTCGGGTATGTTTTCCCCCTTAACAATGGCTTCATAAGTTTTCACCCTGCCCACCACATCATCGGATTTTACCGTCAATATCTCCTGTAAGGTATAGGCTGCACCGTAAGCCTCCAGGGCCCAAACTTCCATTTCCCCAAAGCGTTGGCCACCAAATTGAGCCTTGCCGCCTAAAGGTTGCTGTGTTACCAAAGAATAAGGTCCTGTGCTTCTTGCATGGATTTTGTCATCCACCAAATGGTGTAGTTTCATCATATACATATAGCCAACTGTAACATGATTATCAAAAGGTTCTCCTGTCCTTCCATCCCGGAGAATAAGTTTACCGCTTTCCGGATAGCCGCACTCTTTGAGGAGATCAATAATATCCAATTCACTGGCGCCATCAAAGACAGGAGTCGCAATATACCAATCCTTATATTTAGCGGCCAAGCCTAAATGGGTCTCCAGCACCTGTCCGATATTCATACGTGACGGAACTCCCAAAGGATTTAACATGATCTGCAATGGTGTCCCATCATTCATGAAAGGCATATCCTCTTCAGGTAAAATTCGAGAGATGACACCTTTGTTGCCATGGCGTCCTGCCATTTTGTCCCCTACGCTAGCCTTCCTTTTGGTTGCCACATAAACACGAACCAGTTTGTTGACACCCGGTGGCAACTCATCGCCTTTTTCCCTTGAAAACACCTTTACATCAACCACTATTCCAATTTCTCCATGGGGCACCCTAAGTGAAGTATCACGAACCTCTCTTGCTTTTTCGCCAAAGATGGCTCTTAGCAATCTTTCCTCTGCAGTCAGCTCGGTCTCTCCCTTAGGGGTTACTTTGCCCACCAGGATATCCGAAGATATAACCTCTGCTCCGATACGAATAATACCTTCTTCATCTAAATCCTTTAAGGCTTCCTCCCCAACATTAGGAATATCTTTAGTAATCTCTTCAGGCCCCAGCTTAGTGTCCCTGGCCTCGGATTCGTATTCTTCAATGTGAAGAGAGGTAAGAGAATCCTCCATAATCAAACGTTCATTCAGTATTATGGCGTCCTCATAATTGTAGCCCTCCCATGTCATAAATCCCACTAACAGATTTTTGCCTAATGCCACTTCACCGTTTTCTGTGGAAGGGCCATCAGCGATGACCTCCCCAGCTTCCACTCGTTCGCCATGGACAACAATTGGTTTTTGATTGATGCATGTTCCTTGATTGGAACGCTTGAATTTCAATAATTTATATTCATCAAGACCGTTATCGCTGTCCCTTCTGACTTTTATGCGATTGGAATCAACGTATTCTACCGTACCGGAATTTTTCGCCAATACAACCACACCTGAATCTCTGGCCGCAATTGTTTCCATTCCTGTCCCCACCCTGGGAGCATCGGTCACCAAAAGAGGTACAGCTTGACGCTGCATGTTGGACCCCATCAGTGCCCTGTTTGCGTCGTCATTTTCCAAGAAAGGAATCATAGCTGTTGCTACAGAAACTACCTGCTTGGGTGAAACGTCCATATAATCCACTTCGTCTCTTGGGACCATGTCGATTTGTCCGCCGGGTTTTCTGACGACAACCTTTGAATTGATGAAATGGCCATTTTTATCTAAGGGTTCATTAGCCTGTGCAATAATAATCTGTTCCTCTTCGTCTGCTGTAAGATATTGAATGTTCGTAGTTACTTTACCATTTTGTTTATCCACTTTACGATAAGGAGTTTCAATAAAACCATATTCGTTAACCTTGCCATAGGTAGTCAATGAACCAATTAGACCTATGTTTGGCCCTTCAGGAGTTTCGATAGGGCACATTCTTCCATAGTGGGAATGATGAACGTCCCGAACTTCAAAGCCCGCTCGTTCTCTGGAAAGACCTCCCGGACCCAAAGCAGAAAGTCTTCTTTTGTGGGTCAGTTCTGCCAGAGGATTAGTCTGATCCATAAATTGAGACAACTGGCTGCTCCCAAAGAATTCCTTAATAGCTGCTGTAACGGGCCGAATGTTCATTAATGCCTGGGGTGTGGTAACCTCAATATCTTGAATGGTCATTCTTTCTTTAACAACTCGTTCCATACGGGCAAGACCGATACGGAATTGATTTTGCAGCAGTTCTCCGACGGTTCGTAATCTTCTGTTGCCTAAATGGTCGATGTCATCAATAGCACCGACACCTTCTGATAAATTCAATATATAACTAATTGATGCGATGATATCATCCAAGATAATATGCTTAGGAGAAAGCTGATTTTTCATAGAAATCAATCTTTCTTTTATTGATTTTTCTCCCTCTGTGTTTTCTAAAATCCACTTTAGCGCCGGATAATAAACCTTTTGAGGAATCTTGATTTCCGTAACATCAAAGGCAACATAATCCTGTAAGTTTACAAAATGATTTCCTATTACTTTTACTGCTTTTTTATCGTTTACCTTACTGTAGACAAAAGCATATTCTAATCCGGCATTCTCTATGCTCAGGCCCAATTCTCTATTAATCCTGCTTCCCTTTTCTGCCAAAACCTCGCCTGTAGAGGGATTGATTATCGTATCTGCAGCAACGCATCCAATGATTCGGTTAGATAAACCAAGTTTTTTGTTGTATTTATAACGTCCGACCTTAGCAAGATCATACCGTTTTGCATCAAAGAACAATGCTTCGATTAAATCGTAAGCACTCTCAAAGGTTGCCGGTTCGCCGGGCCGTAGTTTCTTATAAATTTCCTTTAACCCTTCGTCCCAATTCTGGGTTGCATCCTTAGCCAAGGATTTCTCAAGCCTGTCATGTTCCCCAAAAACAGCTAGAATTTCTTCGTTAGTCCCTTCATAAAGTTTCCTGGCTATATCACTTGAAAATTCTCCGTAACGGCGGACCTTTTTTCGCAGTTCATTTTCTTTTATTTCCGGATTCTTACTCTGTTCCGTTTCAACCTTTTGTTCAACGGATTTATATGCCAATGCTCTGAGAAGAGTGGTGAAAGGTTGCTTTCTGGTACGATCGACCCGAACAGAAATTACCTCATTGGAATCAGTTTCATACTCAAGCCAAGCACCACGATTAGGAATGATCGTGGTCGAATAGAGTTTATTATTCGATTTGTCTGTAGTAACGTTAAAATAAGGGCCCGGAGACCGAACTAACTGTGTAACAACAACCCTTTCAGCACCATTATAAATAAAAGTCCCTTTGTCGGTCATTAGGGGAAAATCCCCCATAAACACTTCTTGTTCTTTTACTTCACCGGTTTCTTTGTTTACCAATCTGACCTTAACTTTTAATGGAGCCGCATAGGTTACATCTCTCTCCTTGCATTCCTCCTGATCATATTTGGGTTCATCATTAAGTGAGTGGTCAATAAATTCAAGGACCAGGTTGTCGGCATAATCTCGGATTGGAGATATGTCATCAAAGACTTCCCGAAGTCCTTCTTCAAGAAACCAATCATACGAATCCTTCTGAATTTGAATCAGATTTGGCATGGCGACTACTTCGTGAATTTTTGAGTAGCTCATCCTTGTTTTATTACCGATTTTAACGGGCTCTGGCATATTCATCACTCCTTGTACAGACAACAAACAACTTTGCGTGGCAATGTACTATAATATCACAACGCATACAAGTAGTCAACAAAATTATTATTGACTACTTGTTATATTTTTCTACAAAAGTTTATAAAAAACCCGTTTGGCAATTTAAGCGTTCAAACGGGTTTGTAGTTTTTTATCTATTTAAGCTCGACGGTTGCACCGACTTCTTCCAATTGAGCTTTTATAGCTTCTGCTTCTGCTTTTTCAATACCTTCCTTGACATTTGTCGGGGCTCCGTCAACCAACCCTTTGGCCTCCTTTAGACCCAAGCCTGTGATTTCTCTAACCACTTTGATTACTTTGATCTTTTCTGCTCCGATGCCGGCAAGAACTACAGTAAATTCTGTTTGTTCTTCTTCCGCCTCAACAGCACCGGCTGCGGCTACTGCAACAGGAGCGGCGGCAGATACGCCAAACTCTTCCTCACAAGCTTTAACCAATTCGTTCAATTCTAATACGGTCATACCTTTAATGGCTTCAATGATTTGATCTTTATTCATCTTTAATCTCTCCTTCTTTATTCTTCTTTATTGTTTACGCCTCTTTCCCGTCGGCAATCGCCTGGAATGTGCGAACCAGCTTAGATACCGGTGATTGTATACTGCCCATAAATTTAGCGATGAGTTCTTCTCTGGAAGGTAATGATGCGATAACCTTAATCGCTTCACCATCGTAGAACTGTCCATCAATCACTCCACCCTTGAATGCCATCTTCTTATAGTCTTTAATGATATCATTCAAGATTCGGGCAGGTGCGGTTCCATCTTCATAACCAAAGGCAAAAGCACTTGGCCCGCTTAGAACACTTCCTAAGTCTTGGTAATTTGTTCCCTTGATTGCCCTGCTTACGAATGTATTTTTATATACTGTGTAATCCACGTTGGCTTCTCTCAGTTTTTTTCTCATAGCTGTGGCTTGGGCAACGTTAATTCCCATGTAATCAACAACAACCGCTGATTGGGCCTTTTCCAGCTTTTCTTTAATCTCATCGACGACCGCCTGTTTTTCTGCTAGATGTTCCTGTGATCCCATATTATTTTCTCCTTTCCCGTTAAATTTCTTTGTGAAGAAAAAGCCTCTTCTATCCTGCAGACAGAAAAGGCTTTGATAATCATATCGTTAACCTCGGCAGGGAATTAAGCTTTCGCACCTGCTGTCTACAGTCTATTTGCAGTTTTATAAGAGCTTTTTCATGCTCAATCTTTTATTTAAAGATAATCTTCATCGGGTTGATCTTAATCCCAGGCCCCATAGTACTTACAATTGTTACATTTTTAAGATACTGTCCTTTTGCTACCGTTGGCTTAGCTTTGACTATGGCCTCCAATAATGTATTGAAGTTTGCCAAAAGCTTTTCCTGTCCAAATGATGCTTTACCAATGGGGGTATGGATGATGTTAGCTTTATCAAGACGATACTCGACCTTACCGGCCTTAATCTCTTGAATCGCCTTATCCAGGTCCATAGTTACGGTACCGGATTTTGGATTGGGCATAAGGCCTTTTGGTCCTAAAATCTTACCCAGTCTTCCTACCACACCCATCATATCAGGCGTAGCAACTACAACATCAAAATCAAACCAGTTTTCACTCTGAATTTTCTTTGCCAAATCTTCTGCGCCCACATACTCGGCACCTGCGTCCTCTGCTTCTTTTACTTTATCGCCCTTAGCGAACACCAATACGGTCTTAGTCTTACCGGTTCCGTGGGGTAACACGATAGCCCCTCTGACCTGTTGGTCTGCATGTCTTCCGTCTACACCTAATTTAACGTGGACTTCGACAGTTTCATCAAACTTAGCTTTTGCTGTTTGTAAAACAAGAGCAATTGCATCGTTTACATCATATAATGTGGTCTTGTCGATCAACTTAATCGACTCTTTGTAATTTTTACCTCTCTTGGGCATTTTCTCTACCTCCTTGTGGTTTTAACGGCAATGCCTCCCACTTTATTCTTTTACAACAATCCCCATACTTCTTGCAGTACCCTTGATCATTTCCGTTGCGGAATCCAGATCTGCAGCATTTAAGTCAGGCATTTTAATCTGTGCAATCTCTCTGGCTTGCTCCGTTGTAAGGGTAGCAACTTTTTTCTTGTTAGGTTCACCCGAAGCAGCATTCAGATTTGCAGCCTTCTTTAACAGCACGGCTGCCGGTGGTGTCTTTGTGATAAAGGTAAAGGACCTGTCTGTATAAACTGTAATAACTACAGGAATTATCATACCCGGTTGGTCGGCTGTTTTAGCATTAAACTGTTTACAAAAATCCATGATGTTCACACCTTTTTGGCCCAGGGCAGGTCCTACCGGCGGTGCAGGGGTTGCATTACCTGCAGGAATCTGTAACTTAATTAAACCGTCTACTTTTTTTGCCATTGTAATTCGCCTCCTTTCTTCTAAAATTGCAAGTTATTCGCACTCATACTATATCTTATCGACCTGCTCAAATTCCAATTCAACAGGAGTATCCCTCCCAAACATGGAAATTCTTACTTTTAAGGTTTGTTTATCGAAATTCACTTCTTCAACAACACCCATAAAGCTTTCAAATGGTCCGTTAATTACTTTTATACTGTCACCCGGATTGATATCCAATTCAATATATACCTTTTCAATACCCATCCGTCTGACTTCTTCCCGGGTGAGCGGTACAGGCTCTGAACCGTGTCCTACAAAGCCGGTGACCCCTTGAGTGTTTCTAACCAAATACCAGGATTCATTTGTCACAATCATCTTGACGATCACGTAACCCGGGAACATCTTCCTCGTCTTGATCTTTCGTTGGCCATCTTTGATTTCTACCCGGTCCTCAGTAGGCACAACAACTTCATGAACCAGATCCTGCATCCCTCTGTTCTCTACCAGTTTTTCAATATTTACTTTTACTTTGTTTTCATGGCCGGAATAGGTATGAATTACATACCATTTAGCTTTCGATTCTGCCTCCTCCTCGGGAGTCGATAAATCTTCCTTTACAATATCCGGTTCTTCATTAATTTCTTTCATTTTTCAAGTACTCCTAGATTCTGATATTCAGAACCGCTTTTAGAAATGCAAGGAATGCCGAATCAAAAGCCCAAAAAACCAAAGCAAATGCAGTACAGGTCAATATAACCACTCCGGTAAAGGACACTAATTCATTCTTGGTCGGCCACACAACCTTTTTCATTTCCGTTTTCACACCTTTAAAATATTCCTTCAGGCTAAAACGATTTTTTACATTTTTATTTGCAATAGATTTCTTTTCCATATTGTTCACATCCCTTTATTTACTTGGTTTCTTTGTGGACAGTGTGGGTCTTGCAGAACTTGCAGTATTTACTGAACTCAATACGTTCCGGATCGTTTTTCTTGTTTTTTATTGTATTATAGTTTCTCTGCTTACATTCTGAACAAGCCAGTGTTACTCTTACCCTCATGATGAACATCCTCCGATTCTATCAAAACTAAGACCATTATTAAAGGCCGTAAAGTCGCTTAATTAAGTTATCACAATTTTCTTCCCGTGTCAATTAAAATTATACTCTAAGTTGATTTACCCTCTTATTAGAACAAACATTCCAATTATTGACAATGCGTTCACGATAACTGCTATAGGAACAAGAATAAGAAATAACAGTTTTTTCGTTTTATGATGAAAAACCGGCATTGCTACAGATATGCCAAATGAACCAAAGAAAAATGCCAACATGATTAAGGTACTTTCACTAATTCTCTTCCTGTTCTTAATGGCTTTTCGTTTATCAATACCCATAATTGCAAAGGTGATTAAATTCCATGCCAGAAGTATGTAGATAAGTTTATCCATAAGACAGAGGAACATCTCCCTTCGGTATAAATAAGGGACGGGTTTTGACCGTCCCTTTTATTCTTAATTATACTTGGTAATTAATCTTGGATGATGGAGGCAACTACTCCGGCTCCTACAGTTCTTCCACCTTCCCTAATCGCAAAGCGAAGTCCTTCTTCGATGGCGATGGGGGTAATCAGTTCAATGTTCATTTCGATGTTATCCCCGGGCATACACATCTCCACCCCTGCCGGTAATGCAATGTCTCCCGTTACGTCTGTAGTTCTAAAGAAGAACTGGGGCCTGTAGCCGTTGAAGAACGGTGTATGTCTCCCGCCTTCTTCCTTCTTCAATACATAAACCTGTGCCGAAAACTTGGTATGAGGATGAATGCTCCCGGGTGCCGCAAGAACCTGACCTCTTTCGATTTCAGTTCTCTGTACTCCTCGAAGCAGTGCTCCGATGTTGTCGCCGGCCTGGGCCTGATCCAACAGCTTACGGAACATTTCTACACCGGTAACTACTACTTTTCTCTTCTCATCACTCAAGCCTACGATTTCAACTTCGTCGGATACTTTGAGAACTCCTCTTTCCACTCTGCCTGTCGCTACCGTTCCACGGCCTGTGATGGAAAATACGTCTTCTACAGGCATCAGGAATGGTCTATCTGTAGCTCTTTGTGGTTCGGGAATATATCCGTCTATTGCGTCAAACAATTCTACTATATTGTCTCCCCATGGGCCTTCCGGATTATTTAATGCTTCCAGTGCGGAGCCTCTGATGATGGGGGTATCGTCTCCCGGAAATTCGTAGCTGTCCAACAGCTCTCTTACTTCCATTTCAACTAAATCTAACAACTCTTCGTCATCAACCATATCGCATTTGTTCAGAAAAACGATGATGTAGGGTACACCTACCTGTCTGGACAAAAGAATATGCTCTCTGGTCTGTGGCATGGGACCGTCTGTTGCTGCTACTACCAGGATTGCTCCATCCATTTGGGCAGCTCCTGTGATCATATTCTTAACATAGTCGGCATGGCCCGGGCAGTCTACGTGTGCGTAGTGTCTGTTGGGAGTCTCATATTCCACGTGTGAAGTGGCTATAGTGATACCTCTTTCCTTTTCTTCCGGTGCCTTGTCAATCTGATCAAAGGCTACCATTTGGCCCAGTCCGTATCTCTGGTTTAAAGTCTTCGTGATGGCCGCAGTCAAAGTGGTCTTTCCATGATCTACGTGGCCGATGGTGCCAATATTGACATGGGGCTTCGTGCGTTCAAATTTCGATTTTGCCATTGTGGTTTCCCTCCTAAAAATTATTGTGCTCGTCAGCCTTGCGGCTCATCTTTTCTAATAAGTTACATAAGACACCCTCCAAGGGTAGCTAAGCGAGCCAATGAAGAATGTCCCTGCAATGAATGGAGCTGTTGAGCAGATTCGAACTGCCTACCTCATCCTTACCAAGGATGTGCTCTACCTACTGAGCTACAACAGCAAGCAAATGTAATCATGCTTTGCACTTTCCACATTGTACTATA
>JAQUJQ010000152.1 GCA_028680875.1 Eubacteriales bacterium | reverse complement strand
GAATAGGATGAAGAATCGAGAAGTGCGTATGAAGATGATAACGACAACAGTCAATCTACGATTTTTAATAGTGGTTTATTGTGTTTTCTGTTCATTTTATTGCATGGCAGCCAAACCAAAATCACCTACAAACCTAAGAATTCAAGAGTATACTGAACAAATTGGGGTTGATGTGGATCACCCTCATTTTGCCTGGTATGTAAGTGACACCGATCGCAATGAATCTCAAACATCTTATCGCATACTGGTCGCATCAACTCTCAAGAATCTGAATGCGAATAAGGGTGATATGTGGGATAGTGGAAAAGTTCCGTCAGCCGGACAATACAATATTAAATATAACGGGAGTAAGCTGGAAAGCAGTACACGGTATTTTTGGAAAGTGATGACCTGGGATAAAAAAGATAAAAAATCACCCTGGAGTGAAAACAAGTCATTTATAACGGGTTTATTCAGTTCTTCAGACTGGGCGGCTCATTGGATCAAATCTAAAACAGAAACCCCTTCTGTACCTTATATGTTGAGAAAACAATTTTTCATTGACAAAAATATTGATTATGCATTAGTAAATATTAGTGGCATCGGTCATTTTGAATTGCGTTTGAATGGTAAAAAAGTGGGGGATCATGAATTGGATCCAGGATGGACTGAATATGCCAAATCTCAGCAGTATGTTGTGTTCGATGTGACAAACTTGATAAAAAATGGCAGTAATGCCATGGGTGTCTGGTTAGCTGATGGTTTCATGGATTTAAGAAATTCAGGAGGCCGATCTCAGTTATATTCAGAAAATTATGAAGGTGCGAAACGTATGATCATGGAATTGGTGATTAAATATAAAGATGGATCAAAAGAAAGAATAATAAGTGACGGGTCGTGGAAAACATCCTACGGACCAATCACTTATTCCAATTATTTTGGAGGTGAAGATTATGATGCCCAAAAAGAAAAGAATGGATGGGACTCTCCGGATTACGACGATTCGGGATGGGAAAACGCCGTTATCACTGGCTCACCGGGAGGAATACTGAGAGCGCAATCACAACCTCCGTTAAAAGTAGTGGAAGTGCTAGATCCTGTGAGTAAGGTACAAAAAGGAGATACCATAGAGCTGAATTTTGGAAAGACATTCGCTGGAATATTCGATATTTCATTGAGCGGTAAAGCCGGACAAACCGTTATTTTAACGTTGGATGACGGTACCAAGCAATTCAATAACTATTGTAAATATACCTTGAAAGGGAACGGGATAGAAACATTTAGACCTCATTTTTTCTATTTTGGACAAAATAAGATCACTGTGAAAGGAGCATCGCTCTCGGACAACGACATTTCACCTAAATTGCATGGGATTAAGGGTTATGTATTAAGCAGCGCGGCAACCACCGCAGGAGAGTTCATCAGCTCCGACAGCATGTACAATCGTATTTTCGCGATCAACAAACAAGGTATCACCTCTAATTTATACTCCAGTATCACTGATTGTCCCCATCGTGAAAAGGCAGCCTGGATGAACGATATCAACTTCACGATGTCTTCGTTTGCAGCAATATATGACATGCATACTTTATTTGCAAAAATCAATCAGGATATTTCTGATTCTCAACACGAAGATGGATGGATACCCGGAATGGCGCCGTTTTACCGGGATCCGAAAAATCCGGCCGATCCTTTTCACCGCAGTCCCTTTTACGATATCTCTTCCATGAGATTTCCCTGGACAATGTATCAGCTGTATGGAGACAAGATAATACTTCAGAAACAGTATGATGTCGCCAAAAGATCACTGGAACACCTTATTTCAAATTCATCGGGATATTTCATTGACTATGGTCTTGGTGACTGGCTGAGTCCGGATCCGGTCAGCAGGGAATTTATCGAGACTTGTGTCTATTATGATTTTGTTGTTCACATGCGACAATGGGCGGAAATAATTGACAAACCTGAGGACGCGTATTATTTTGCAGACCTTTCAATTAAAATTAAAAACGCTTTTAATGCAAAACACTTTAATTTTTCGACGCATAGCTACGGAACCCAGCAAACGGCTAATACTGTTCCTTTGCATCATGGTATGTGTCCTTCAGGTGAAGAAATGAATGTCTTTAACGCACTTGTCAACAGCATCATCAAAAGTAATTACACAATTAATTGTGGGCAAAACGCACATGGTTACATGTTGCAGGTGCTTTCTGATTATGGACGGGATGACCTCGTGGGCAGAATTCATACAAACACAAACGGTCCCAGCTATGGTCATTGGATAACGATGGGAAAAACAAATACACCGGAAAATTGGGATGGAAGTCTTTCACAGCAACATCACATGAACAACACCTTTCCTGAGTGGATCTGTAAAAATCTGGCAGGTATCACTAATTTAAAACCGGGATTTGAAGTTGTTCGTATTCGGCCGACTTCATCAACAACATATGTCCCTAAAATGGTCTTTTACTCGCTTAAAACAGTAAAAGGAGAGATAACATCCAAATGGGAAAAGCATGAAAATGAATACGAACTCAACGTAACCATACCGGTAAATTGCAAAGCCTTTATACACATCCCAACTTTTGGCAAGTCAGGAGTAACAATAGGTGAAGGACAGAATGTTTTATGGAAAGACGGTCAACCATTCGGGAAGTCAAAAGATATAATTTTTACCGAAACAGAAGGAATTTACCCATCAAACAACAATTATATTATTTTCAGCATTGGTTCAGGCACCTATAAATTTAACGTAAAATGGTAAAATGCAGTTTTAAAACCTGCAATAGGTCCAAATGGTCGGCAACATCTGTTTGAGTAAGCGTGAATTCCTCAACTGGGTATATGGGTATTTAAGAATATAAAGAACTTAATTTAAAAAATAATTATATTATGAATAAGATAAATAGATGGTGTATTTTAGCAGGTTTGATTTTAGCATCAACCATATTGTTTGCACAATCAAGTGACAATCCGAAAGAACAAATCCCGATCCTGGCATGGTATGGTGTCTCACCCAAAGAGAGTACTGTGGAACGTTACATGGAATTGCGCCAGTCGGGGATCACCCATAATTTCACTTTCTTTGCCAACGTAGAGGAATTGGCCACGGCAATGGAAGCAGCGAAAAAAGCGGGAATTAAAATGATAATTCATTGTCCGGAATTGGAAAAAGAACCGGAGAAAATAGCTCGTCGATTCAAAAATCATCAGGCACTGGCAGGTTATTTTCTGAGAGATGAACCCGGGAGAAGCTCATTCCCTGTACTGGGTGAATGGGCTAAGCGTATTCAATCGGTAGATGACAAGCATTTTTGTTATCTGAATCTTTTTCCAAACTATGCGCCTAAAGAAGCACTGGGTACGGATACCTACAGAGAGCATGTTCAATTATTTATTCAAGAGGTGCCTCTCCAGTTGTTGTCTTTCGACCATTATCCTATTGTGACAGATCCCCAAGGAAACAGGGTGATACGTGGTGAGTGGTATGAGAATCTGGAAATTTTCTCCGATGAAGCAAGAAAGGCAGGTAAACCATTCTGGGCATTTGCCCTTACAGTTGCACATGGTCACTATCCTATTCCGACACCTGCTGAAATCAGATTGCAGGTATTCAGTAATCTAGCATATGGTGCACAGGGAATCCAATATTTTACTTATTGGACACCCAGCATAAAAGAGGGACAAGATTTCCATCATGGGCCAATCGATTTCGACACACGAAAAAGGACCGAGGTTTATGACTATATTTCCGTAATTAATAGTGAGATCAAGAATTTGTCAAAAGTCTTTCTCGAAGCGGAGGTGATCTCGATTTCCCATACGGGTGATATTATCCCTGCGGGGACGCATCCTCTGAATACGCTGCCTGGAGTGATCACCAAACTGGAAACAGATGGTAAAGGTGCCATCATCTCACACTTAAAAAAGGGAGAAACCTCTTATCTGGTCATCGTAAACCGAGATTTCGAAAAGGAGATGTTCCTTACAATTGAGGGGGACAAACGTTTAAAGCGAATGTTAAAGGATGGTTCGGTAGTTAATGCGAATGCCTATATAAGTAAGCTAACTGTCTCTCCAGGAGATATATGTATCTACTTATGGGAATCATAACAAACTTATTAGAACGTTAAATTCACAAAGTATTCACATGAAACTATTCTTACGCATAATTTTACCTGTCGTTTCCTTATGCTCCGCAACTTTTATCGCGGACATAAATGGACAAGAACAAAACAACACTGTCTATAGCATATCAATAGCTGACACATGCAATTACAAATTTAAGAGAGCGCAATACACCCTGTTTATTCCCAAAGGAATATCGAGAGTAAGGGGAATACTAATCCACCAACATGGATGTACAATGGAAGGAACAGGAAAACCTATTGCAACTGATTTACAATATCAGGCTTTTGCTAAAAAATGGGATTTGGCGATCATTGGTCCGGATATGTATACCCAAGAGAATGACTGCTTCGAATGGAA
>JAQUJQ010000151.1 GCA_028680875.1 Eubacteriales bacterium | reverse complement strand
TTGGGCATACGCAAAGGGGACAATTTCGGTACAAAAGAAGAAATGGCCGATGCGATTAAAAATGCAGCTAATAAAGGGCAAGGGGTTTTTGCAATGAAAGCTTTGGGAGGCGGGGTTCTAACCGCCAGCTATCAAGAAGCAATGCGCTATGTCATGAAACTGCCGGGAATCTCATCCATAATGTTGGGATTCGGTAACCGCAATGAGGTGGATCGAGCAATTGAATTCACGGAAGGCACTTTAGATGCCGACTATACTCCTGACCTTTCTAAGAAAAAAATTTGGATAGATCAAGGAGATTGTGAAGGCTGCGGGGCCTGTTTCCATCGTTGTCCAAACCATGCAATCTATTTGAATGATCAGGGTTTGGCTAATGTTAAATATGAACTTTGCCTGACCTGCGGGTACTGTGCCCCTGTCTGTCCGGTCCGTGCCATTATTATGCTTGGATGATGGCTCCTCCAATCAGTTTTTCCCCATCATAAAAGACAATTGATTGTCCGGGAGTAACAGCTCGTTGGGGTTCTCGGAATTGAATCTGAAGAGTCTTCTCTACTTCCTGGTAGACCCGGGCTTCTGCCGCCGGCGCAGCATACCGTATTTTCGCCTGTAGCGCTCTTTCTTTGTACTTATTTGGGAGAACGCCACTCACATGGGGAAAAGCCGTAAAAAAAGGTTCTGTTGCGTATACCGTGGTTCTAAACAGATCTCCATAGTCTCCAAGGGTTACGGTATTATCCCTGGGATTGATTTGAACCACATACTTAGGTTTTCCAAAAGTCTGTCCCAAATTCTTTCTTTGTCCAATGGTGTAATGAATAATCCCCTTATGACGACCGATTACCTTGCCATCCATATTGAGGAAATCCCCGGGTTTATTTTCATAACCTTTATTTATTATATAGTCTGTGTAATTATGGTTTTTAATAAAACAGATCTCCTGGCTATCCTTAGTCTCTGCGTTAGAAATTCCCCTTTCTTTTACCAATTCTCGTACTTCCTCCTTTGAATTCAATTCACCAAGAGGCAGCAGCAATCGGCTTAATACGTCTTGATTCAGACGATAGAGCATATAGGATTGGTCCTTTTCAAACGATCGGGCCTTATAAATAAAGTAGGGATCTTCATTCGAATTATTAAAAATACGTGCATAATGGCCTGTGGCAATCCAGTGAATTCCCAATTCATCAGCGGTTTTTGTCAAAACATTAAATTTAACCAAGGGATTGCATTGAACACAAGGGTTAGGAGTAATTCCTTCCACATAAGCCCGGCAAAAGTATTGAATCACATCTTCATTAAATTGTTGAGAAACATCTTTATAGAGAAAATCAATGCACAGCTGTCCGGCCACTGATTCTGCAGCGTTTACATCACTACCCCGGTTACCCATTACATCAAGAAATAGTCCGGTGACCTTGTATCCTTTTTCCTTTAACAACAAAGCAGCGGCTGTGCTGTCCACGCCGCCGCTTAAACCCAACAGAACTTGATTATTCGTGATCATGTTCCTCATTTGGATCGAAATCCTTTAACCCTTCCAGAACCAATCCTTTTTCTTTGGCGTAGTTGTAAATGGCCAGCTTGATTGCCTGTTCCGATAAAACAGAGCAGTGGATCTTTGCCCCGGGGAGGCCGCCTAATTCGTCAACAAAATTTTGGTTGGTTAAAGCCAATGCCTCCTCAAGGGTTTTACCCTTGATCATATCAGTTGCCACACTGGAAGATGCAATAGCAGAACCACATCCGAAAGTCCTGAATTTTGCATCAACAATAACATTGTCTTCTATCTTAAGAGATATTTCCATCATGTCTCCACAAACAGGACTCCCATAAGATCCTACTGCATCCGGGTTTTCCATAGTGCCTGCATTGCGGGGGTTTGTGAAATGTTCCATTACTTTTTCATTGTACATGCCCATAATTGTTGTTCCTCTCTCTTTCTAATAAATCATGCTTGGCAATTGCATGATTGTGCTGAATTCATTACATTATCTTTATTGTAAGGTGAAAAAGCTCTCAACTTTTCAACCATTTCTACAATTTCATCCACTGCGTAATCAATGTCCTCCTTAGTGGTAAAATCCCCCACAGTGAAGCGTATGGAGCTATAAACCTGCTCCAAAGGTAAGCCCATGGCACTTAAAACATGGGATGGTGAGAAAGTTGCAGAAGAACAGGCAGAACCTGTCGAAGCAAAGATCCCTTTTGTATCCATATAAAGCAGTAAGGCTTCCCCTTCGATATATTTGAAGATAAGATTTGCATTTCCGGGCAACCGATGTTCCATATCCCCGTTTACAACAACATCTTCAATACGTGTAGTAATTTGAGATATGAAATAATCTCTCAATGTGCGGACTTTTTCTATATGTGAGGCCAAGTTTTCGTCAGCCAGGGAAGCAGCCTTCCCAAATCCTACTATACCGGGAACATTTTCAGTCCCTGCTCTCTTTTTGTTTTCCTGGCCGCCGCCGTGAATAAGATTAGGAATAGTTAATCCTTTTCTTATATAGAGTGCACCAACGCCCTTTGGCCCATAAATCTTATGGGCAGATATAGACATCATATCAACGTTTAATTCTTTTACATCGATTGGCAGGTTACCAAGTGCCTGAACCCCATCTGTATGAAACAGGACTCCATGTTTCTTTGCAATTTTTGCAATTTCTTTAATCGGCTGTATGGTACCCACTTCATTGTTGGCAAACATTATACTGATAAGAATCGTCCTGTCTGTAATCGCTCGTTCCAGCTCTTCCAGAGAAACCATTCCTTTTTTATCCACATTTAGGTAAGTTACCTGATAACCTTCCTTTTCAAGGTATTCACAAGTGTGGAGTAATGCATGATGCTCGATCTTTGAAGTAATAATATGATTTCCTTTTGGTTTAAGTGCTTTAGCAGTCCCAATAACCGCCCAATTGTCCGCTTCGGTGCCACTGGATGTAAAATATATTTCTTTATCCTCTGCTCCAATCAATTGGGCCACCCTGCTTCTTGCCAGGGTGATTGCATCTTTAGATTTAAAACCTATTTGATATAAACTGGAAGGATTTCCGAAATTTTCGGAAAAATAGGGAAGCATTTCTTCCAGCACTTTATTTTTAACCGGTGTAGTTGCAGAGTAGTCCAAGTATACTTGTCTCACTGTTCCACCCTCCTTTTCTCTTGTAGCAATCATACCAAATTATTATACCATTCTTTCCAAAAAGATAAACTAAAATTAAGTAATTTTATAGAAAAGAGGAAATACGGGACTTATTTAAAGGTTTGAATAGGATTAAACTCGGATAATTTGTAATTGGATCCGACAGATTGCAGAACAACATGATAGTCTACAGTTTGACTGTAAGTAGTGTTCATACCCTTCATATACCAAGTAATTTCACTTCGGAAAGTCAAATATCGGTAGAATTTTTTTATCTGTTTCAAGGATTTAATCTCCATACCCACAACCAGATCCATTTCCATCGGTTCTGAATTTCTTAGAGTATGGATATCTGTACCTAATAAAGGCTGGGTTTCAATTTGTGCTAACCGGCTTTCCGCTTTATCAGTTCGGATCTGCCCATAATAAGCCTGTTGTAAAATACTTGTACGCTCCATTAGCAGCTCTTTTAACATTTCCGGGTTGGATTTGCTGCCATAGCCGAAAAAAAAGGTTATGGAAATAATAATAATAAAAGGGAATAGAAAAAGGTTTCCATATCGTTTCATGATAACACCTCTAATTATAATAATGATAATTAGAGTATAAATAAAAAACAGCGAGAAATTTGTTTAATCCCGCTGTTTAATGATTTTAATAATAAAATTTAACTGACCTTTCGTTCCAGTCGTAATTTGTCCGCTATAATTGCAATGAATTCACTGTTTGTGGGTTTGCCTTTGTCGTTATGAACAGTATATCCAAACAAGCTGTTGATTGTCTCGATTTTTCCCCTGTTCCACGCCACTTCAATGGCATGACGAATGGCTCTTTCAACCCTACTGGGTGTGGTATTGTTCATCTTTGCAATGGCCGGGTACAGTTCCTTTGTTACCGCACCCAACAAATCCATATCATCGACAACCATCGTGATTGCATTTCGTAAATACTGGTAACCTTTTATATGTGCAGGAACACCCACTTCATGTATTATGTTAGTAATATCTATTTCTAAATTATTTTTTGAATCATCTTTGCATAATATAGCCCGGTTCGTATTTTGGTTATTATGAGTATCTATCTCTTGTATACCGGCCAATTGTTGTATCCGTTTAACCAGAATGTTAAGATCAAAGGGTTTTACTACGTAATACTCAGCTCCCAAATTAATCGCTTTTTGAGTAATGGACTCCTGTCCTACTGCAGATAACATAATTACCTTTGGCATGGGTTCTACTTCTATAGTGTTTAATCGCTCCAGAACTCCAAGCCCGTCCAGGTATGGCATAATCATATCAAGAATTAAGATATCCGGTTTTTCCCTAGCCA
>JAQUJQ010000008.1 GCA_028680875.1 Eubacteriales bacterium | reverse complement strand
CTTAAGGGTATGTATTATACACCTTTGGGATATTTCTTCTTCGGCTATTGTTATAAGTAGTTTTAGTGGACACGATTCCAAAATAAAGGTATAATAAAACACCACCCTTTCTCGGGTGGTGTTTTTAAAACAAGAGAGGAAAGCAGAAATGATTGCGATTGCTGCAACACAGAATAAACATAAGATTGAAGAAATGAGAGCGATTACCGAATTCTTTGGTTTTCAAATTTATTCAATGAAGGATGCAGGATTTGGACAGATTAATGTGGAAGAGGACGGAAAAACATTCGAGGAAAATTCGTTAAAAAAAGCAATGGAGATTCATAGGGTTTGCGGAATGATTACAATTGCCGATGACTCGGGACTCATGGTAGATGCCTTAAACGGGGCACCGGGGGTACAATCCGCCCGATTTGCCGGTGAGGATGGAAATGACGGAAAAAACATTGAAAAGCTTATGGAATTATTAGGGGATCTACCCTGGGAAGAAAGAAAGGCCAAGTTTGTCACCGTAATTGCCATGGTCTTTTCAGAGAAGACTGTCCTGGTAGCAAAAGGTGAATGTAAAGGGCATATATTATATGAAAAGCAAGGAGATAAGGGGTTTGGTTACGATCCTATTTTTGTTCCGGATGGCTATAAACAAAGTTTCGGGCAATTGGGAACAGATGTAAAAAATAAGATCAGCCACAGAGCTAAAGCACTGCAAAATCTAAAAATACTCTTGGAGGGGATGCATGAGTAAAAAACGGGCTTATGAAATATTATTTAACGTAATCGGGAGAATGCGAAAACCTTATTACCAGGGAGTTGCAGCTGAATTGGCATTCTTCTTTCTCATGTCTATGGTTCCACTGCTCATTATTTTTGGTGAATTTTTGGGGCTTTTTTCTATATCCATGAATATCATACATGATTTGATTACCCAATATGTTTCTGTAGAAGTAGCGGAAAGCCTGCAGGATTATTTAGATTACACCCCTTCAGGAACCTTCAGTTTGATTTTCATTGTTTTTGCGCTTTGGGCCGCATCAAAGGCTCAATATTCTATGATACGAATTGCAAATTATACCTATACCGGATTGAATACCGGAAGAGGGTTTATTCGTGAACGAGTCCGGTCTATTATTACTGTAATTATTACCATATTGCTTTTAGGGTTTAGTTTAGCCATTTTGGTGTATGGTGAGCCTTTGGTAGGCGTTTTCGGTCTTTATGTAGAGGAGATTCTGGAGATTCCCTTTAACTATAATCAGTTCTGGTATGCATTGCGATGGCCGTTTGCCATAGCCATATATTTTTTCGCAATAAGTTTCATCAACTACACCTTGCCTTCAAAGAAACTACCCTATAAAAAATTACTCCCGGGAAGTATTCTTACTTCAGCCGGGATGTTAATAGCTTCATGGATCTATTCTTATTATGCTTCTCATTTTAGCAATTATGACCTTCTCTATGGCAGTCTTGGAACAGTGGTAGGTCTATTAGTATGGTTTTATATCTTAGGTTATGTTATGGTAGTGGGTATTGTCTTAAATGCAGCATGGGAGGAAACTAGATAACACGTACGGATATGATTCCATCCACATCAAGAGCCTTTTTTATTTCTGCTTCATCTATGTTAGAGTCTATATCCACTAAAGTAACGGCATAGTCACCCTTGCTCCGGTTAATCAGATCACTGATGTTTATATTCATATCTGCAAGAATTCCGGTAATTTTTCCTAACATGGTAGGGATGTTTTTGTTCAAAACTACAAGTCTTGATTTTGCATTACAAGTACCCAAACTACAAGTAGGATAGTTGACGGAATTATTGATATTACCGTTTTCTAAAAAGTCCATGATTTCTCCGGTTGCCATAATAGCACAATTTTCTTCAGATTCCAAAGTGGAAGCTCCAAGGTGTGGAATACATATAATATTTTTATTTCCTAAAAACTTTTCATTGGGAAAGTCAGTTACGTATGTTCGAATGATTCCCTTTTCGATGGCTTCAAGAACATCGTCCTCTTTGACAATCTGATCCCTGGAGAAGTTTAATAAACAGACATTTTTCTTCATTAATGAAAAACGCTGATCGTTGATCATTTCCTTTGTATTTTTTAAAAAAGGGACGTGAATTGTAATATAGTCGCATAAGGGTAAAAGCATATCCAATGCTTCAAATAGTTGTACGTTGCTGCTAAGTTCGTGGGCAGAGGATATTGAAATATAAGGGTCATAACCAAGAACTTTCATTCCCAAGCAATCTGCGGCATTGGCCACTTCAACACCTACAGAGCCCAGCCCAATGACTCCTAATGTTTTGCCTTTTATTTCATGACCTGCAAATTTCGATTTGTTTTTTTCTACAGTCTTGGGAATATCCTCTGTCAGGGTTTTGGTCCAGGCGATAGCACTGGTCAGATTACGGGCAGAGATAAGTAAACCGGTAAGAACCAGTTCTTTTACAGCGTTTGCATTGGCTCCGGGGGTGTTAAAAACCACAATTCCTTTTTTAGAGCAAAGATCCACCGGAATGTTATTGACACCGGCACCTGCCCGGGCAATAGCGAGCAGATTTTCGGAAAATTCCATTGAGTGCATATCATGGCTTCTTACGATTATTCCATTAGCCGATTCTATATCTTCAACTATTGTATAATCCCCGGTAAGACAGGATAAGCCTTTGAGGGATATTTTATTTAATACTCCAATTTTAAACATTTTATACACCTTCTCTTTTATATATTCTCTCGTTCAAATTTTATCATAAAGTTTACTAAAGTTTGTACCCCTTTCATTGGCATCGCATTGTAGATGCTAGCTCGCATGCCGCCTACGGTTCGGTGGCCGCCAAGGTTCATAAGGCCTTCTGCCTTGGCCTGGGCGATGAATTTTTTATCAAGAACTTCATCGCCGGTGACAAAGACCACATTCATCAGGGAGCGGTCTTTTTCTGCCACCGGACAGCGAAACATAGAACTATTATCGATGGTCCCATAGAGTAAGGCGGCTTTTTCCTCATTAATTTTCTGCATGGCGGATACCCCTCCCTGTTCCTTTATCCATTGGAAGGTAAGGCCTGCCATATAGATAGCATAGCAAGGCGGAGTATTGTATAATGATCCATGTTTTGCATGGATTTGATAATTCAGCATTGTGGGTATTTCCTGAGAGGCAAGGCCAATCAGATCTTCTCGAATGATGACTATGGTTACACCGGCCGGGCCTATGTTTTTTTGTGCACCTGCGAAAACCAAACCAAATTTGGTCAGGTCTAATTCCTCAGATAATATCATAGAGGACAAGTCAGAAACGAGAGGAACATCCCCCGTATCAGGTATTTTAGTATATCGGGTACCATAAATCGTATTATTATAGGTAATATAACAATAATCTGCATCCTTGCTGAACTTTTCAGGCTCTACCTGAGGAATATAGGTAAATGTATCTTCTTCAGAGGAGGCCAGAATGTTCACTTCACCAAATTTTGCCGCTTCTTGTGCAGCCTTTTTCGCCCAGGATCCGGTGATAATGAAATCAGCTTTTTTAGATTTATGAAAAAGGTTTAACGGTATCATAGAGAATTGCAGTGAACCGCCTCCTTGTAAAAACAGTACCTTGTATGAATCGGGTATATCCATAAGATCCCTAAGATCTTGTTCAGCCCTTTCGATTATTGCTTTAAACTCTTTAGAACGATGGCTCATCTCCATAACAGACATGCCACAGCCTTGGTAATTTACCATTTCTCTTTTGGCCTGTTCCAATACAGGTAACGGTAACATGGAAGGGCCTGCCGAAAAATTAAAAATTCTGTTTGCTGTATTCATTTTAATGCCTCCTGAATGCCTCCTGAAATAAAATCCTATCTATTATATCACAGAGAATATTCTTTGCGTGAATAAATATAAAAAAATCTTTTATCACTTTGCGGCAAGGAAGTAATTGTGGTAAACTTGAATGATGAATATTGTCGAGGAGAGGAAAACAAACCATGAAGTATCTAATTTTAGTCACTGATGGAGCTGCTGATGAGAAGATTGATTCTTTGGGAGGTAAAACCCCGCTGGAAGCAGCTGACATGGAGAATATTAACGCATTAGCAGCAAAAGGAACTGTGGGAATGGTAAAAACTATTCCGGACGGTATGGCCCCCGGAAGTGATGTGGCTAACCTTTCTGTCATGGGGTACGACCCGAAGATCTATCATACAGGCAGATCGCCTTTAGAAGCGGCAAGCATCGGTGTCTCCATGTCGGATACGGATGTAGCTTTTCGTTGTAATATCGTGACATTAAAAGGAGAAGGCCCTTACGAAAATAAGATTATCATAGATCACAGTGCCGGAGACATTACTACAGAGGAAGCCCAGGTTCTGATTCAAGCTATTAATCAATCCTTTGGAACATATAAAATTCAGTTTCACCCGGGCTTTAGCTACCGTCATGCAATGGTTATCCATGACGGAGAGATCCATTATGATTTGACTCCACCACATGATATTCTGGACAGAAGGGTAGGAGATTATTTACCAAAGGGAAAAGGAGCGGAATTCATTGAAAAAATGATGCGGGACAGTTATGATCTTTTGGCCTGTCATCCCGTTAATTTGGATAGGGTTCGAAGGGGCTTGAACCCGGCCAACTCCATTTGGATTTGGGGTCAAGGAAGGAAACCGGCATTAACTCCATTTTACGATAAATATCATGTTAAAGGTGCTACCATTTCCGCAGTGGATTTGATAAAAGGTATTGGCATATGTGCCGGCCTTGAGACTGTAAATGTTCCGGGAGCCACCGGGACTATCGATACAAACTTTGAGGGAAAAAGTGAGGCTGCCATAGAGCAATTTAAGAATGGCTTAGATTTTGTTTATTTACATTTAGAAGCACCTGATGAGTGTTCACATCAGGGTGACTTACAAGGTAAAATCAAGTCCTTGGAAATTATTGACCGGAAAATTGTGGGACCGGTTGTTTCCTATCTAAATCAATCTGATGATGCATATAAAGTATTGATTTTACCTGACCACGAAACGCCTATGCATATTAGAACCCATAGAGAAAAGCCGGTTCCTTTTGTTCTTTATGACAGCAGTAACCAAAAGGAATACAACCCGGGTCGTGTGTATGGAGAAGATTCCGGCACCACCGGCCTCTATTTTGATCAAGGTTATAAACTGACGGATTATTTTTTTAAAAGAAGTTAATATAAAGGATAATATAAAGGACAATGACATTACAGTAAGGATAGAATTTCAATGAAAAAAGCAACGACCCTATTATTAATTTTATGCATTATTTTAAGTTCCGTTTCTTTTTCTTTCGGGACAGTGCCTGAGCTTTCTATCATCGGGCAAAGTGCTATTCTAATCGATGGAACGACCGGACAAGTTTTATATGAGAAAAATATTCATGAACAGCATTATCCGGCCAGTACCACTAAAATGATGACAGGTATTTTAGCGTTAGAAAATCTCCGACTTTTAGATTCAGTTGATATCGATGCGGATACTCCTTTTACAGAAGGCAGCCGGATTTACCTCCTAGAAGGAGAGAACGTTAACGTGAGGGATGTTCTTTATGGTCTGTTTCTGGAATCTGCCAATGATTCAGCAGTAGCTTTGGCAAAGAAAGTCTCCGGTTCAGTAGAAGAGTTCTCTAAATTAATGAATAAAAAAGCAAAAGAAGTGGGTGCGAAAAATACTCATTTCGTTAATCCCAACGGCCTTCATGAAGATAATCACATGAGTACGGCCTATGATTTGGCTATGATTGCAAAATATGCAATGAAAAATCAAACCTTCCGAGACTATGTTTCAACTTATCAATACACTATGGAGGCGACCAATCTCCAGGAGACTCGCTATTTATACAACACAAACAGGTTACTATACGATACGGTCAATAAGGTTGTGGTGAATGGAGTAACCCGCCCCTGTAAATATGAGGGGGTTACCGGAATCAAGACCGGTTATACAAGTAAAGCCGGAGGCTGTCTGGTTGCATCGGCCAAAAGGGGAAACACCGAGCTTATCGCTGTAACGATGGCTTCTACCGATATGGGGCGTTTTGCAGACTGTATAGCCTTGCTGGATTATGGATTTGAAAATTATAAGACAGTCGAAGCTATTTCCAATGGGAAAGATATAGGAACTGTTCCTGTGAAAAGAGGAGCAGTTAAAAGGGTTCCCGTAGCCATTGCCGAAGATGCTTATGCCACTCTCCCTTTAGAAGCTTCGGAAAACTTGATTCGGACGGAAGTCCAACTCTTTGATTACTTAAAGGCTCCGGTAGATGAAGGGCAAAAAGCCGGCGTAGTCAAAGTATACATGGGTGATGAGCTTTTAGGAGAGTATGAGGCTGCAGCCGTTGAGACAATAGACCGGGGAGGAATTTTGTCTGTCATAGGGATTTCGGACATTTTAGCTAAGAAAATCAGGAATATTATGCTCTCCGTTTTGGGAGTATTGTTTCTATTACTTGTATTTTATATAATTTTGAAACGTAAACAAGTAAAAAGGAAAAGAATTATAAGACAACAGCAAAGAAAAAAACTCCGACGACTGAAAGAAAAAGAACGATCCCGTTGGGATGAAGAATATTGGAGAAGCAGGCCATTGTAAGAATAGACGGTAAGGAATATTCCTTACCGTCATGCCTTATATCTAGCTGTCTTTTTCCAATATCATTTCCGCTACTTTGTAAATGTCTCCTGCACCCATAGTTAGAACGAGATCGCCGGGTTCTGCATTATTAATAACAAAGTTGGCGATTTCCTCGAAATTGGAGAAGTAATAAACTTCTTTATTAGGATCAGAACGTTTCATTTCTGCAACCAATTCCTTAGAGCTAACTTTATAGATGTTTTTTTCTCTGGCGGCATAAATATCCGTCAAGATCACTTTATCAGCTTCATGCAGCGCTTCTGCGAATTCATCGAAAAGAGCCAGTGTACGTGTATAAGTATGGGGTTGGAACAGGCACCAAAGATTATTGTGAGGTATGTTATCTGCCGCACTTAAGGTGGCTTTGATCTCTGTAGGATGATGAGCATAATCATCGACGATACGAATGTTATTTTTTGTAACACCGATCACATCGAATCTTCGTTGGGTACCCGTGTATGTTTCCAGAGTGGAGGAAATATGAGAGAGATCTACTCCCAAGTTGTGGCAACAAGCTGCTGCAGCCAGAGCATTGGCAATGTTATGTTCACCGGGTACGGAAAGTTGTAGGTGGCATAGAAATTTCCCCCGGGAGCAAAGGTCAAATGAAGGCATACCGCATGAGTTAAAGATAATGTTCTCTGCATGATAGTCACACTGTTCATTGAAACCGAAGGTTATAACATTGCAATTTAAATTACGGATAATTGCATTCACAAAAGGATTGGCACTATAGGCGATTACTGTTCCATCTTCCGGTACTAGTTTTGCGAACTGCTCAAATGAATTGACGATATGATCAATATCCTTAAAATAATCCAAATGATCGGAATCAATGTTGAGGATAATTTCATAGCGAGGGAATAAGTTAAGGAAGTTATCCATATATTCACAAGCTTCAGTGACAAAGTACTGACCCTGTCCAACCTTTACGTTCCCATTGATTTCAGTGAGATTCCCTCCAATCAGGATTGTCGGATCCAATTGATTGTTTTCTAAAATCAGGGAAACCATAGATGTAGTAGTAGTTTTACCATGGGTTCCGGAAATAGCTATACTGTGTTTATATTGTTTCATTAAATACCCTAGAATCTCAGCCCTAGTGGCAACGGGAATACCATTTTGGATAGCGGCGAGAAGCTCCGGATTATCTTGCCCGATGGCAGCAGAATAAATCACCATATCAGCACCTACTATGTTATCTGCATCATGACCGATAAAAATCAATGCCCCCGATTGTTTTAACCTTTCTGTTTGTTCGTTTTCCTTCACATCAGAACCGGATACCCAATGACCTTTAGAAAGAAGAATTTCCGCTATGGCGGAAAGGCCGATGCCACCGATGCCGATGCAATGAATATGTTTATAATTTGAAAGCTTTAGCATAATATCCTCCATTTATTAAATGCATTTAGGATGATTATATCATATGGAATAAAAAATATACTGAAAAAGTGAGGTAAATTGACAAATTGTATAAGAGCGAATAATATGAGATTACATTAATAATGCTATTAATTTCCTGTGTGGAGGTTACTTATGAAAAGAACGGAACGTGTAGGAGCACTAATCCGGATTTTGTCTCAGCATCCAAATCATACTTACTCTCTTGGTTATTTTTGCCAACTGTTTAAAGCGGCTAAATCAACGGTAAGTGAAGATGTATCCGTAGCAAAGCAATTGTTATCTACAATGGAATTAGGCCAAATTGAGACTATGGCAGGGGCAAAGGGTGGAATCCGATTTCTTCCTATGGTATCAATTGAGAAACGGAAGATACTTTTAGATAATCTTAGTGAAAGACTATCCGATGGAAGCCGCATTTTAGGAGGGGGATTTCTTTATACTTCGGATCTGATGTTTGATGCAGATATTGCAGGGGGAGTAGCAGAATTATTTGCCGAGAAATTTGCCAATATGGGAGCCGATTATGTGGTCACAATAGAGACGAAGGGAATTCCGGTAGCCTTTATGACTGCCTATATGTTAAACCTTCCGTTAGTTGTGGTACGACGAGAGAGCAAAATATCTGAAGGTTCTACCGTTAGCATCAATTATTTTTCGGGATCTTCCGATCGGATTCAAAAAATGTCCTTGGCGAAAAGGGCAGTGGAACCGGGTAAGAAAGCAATTATTATCGATGATTTTATGAGAGCAGGCGGGAGCATCAAGGGAATTATCGACATATTGGGGGAGTTTGATGTTAAAATTGTCGGAACCGGTGTAGTTATCGCATCTATGGATCCGGTAAAGAAGAAAATCCAAGATTATTACCCTCTATTATATTTGGGAAAAGTGGACGAGGAAACAAAAAGAATTGAAATTTTCAGAAATAAGGGACTATTTTGCAATTATACCTTGTAAAATTTAGTAAATTACGATATAATTAGTTAGGTTCATGCATTTTACATGATCATTCAGCAATTTTTAAAGTTTTTTTAGCAAGAGCTAGTATGGGAAGGGCGGTGTATTCTATGAGGATCACGGACGTAAGGATTCGTAAGGTAAATGATGAAGGTAAAATGAAAGCCGTGGTTTCCGTAACCTTTGACGATGAATTCGTGGTTCATGACATTAAGGTAATTGAAGGGCAAAATGGACTATTTATTGCGATGCCCAGTCGAAAAATGGGTGAAGGTGATTTCAGGGACATAGCCCATCCACTGACCTCGGAAACACGAAATCGGATCAAAGCCGCAATCTTCGAAGAGTATGAAAAAGTACTGGAAGAAAAGGCGGAAGAAGCTGCAGTAAAGCAGGCTGCTCTCCAAGAGGAAGCGGTCTTTGAAGAGGAAAACGCCGAAAAAGAGGAGGTCTTCGAAAAAGCGGCTATACTATAAGTGATTAAAAGAGTAATATTTGAAAGGGACACTGATCTGAAAGGATTGGTGTCTTTTGTTTCATGGAAAGTACAGCTCTTGCTCTGCATCTTTTAAGGTGATATACTATTTACACAAGATTTAAATGTATGTGCAAGAGGAACCAAAATGAATGATAATAAGAGTAAAATTGAAAATCTTATAAAGGTGGCACAGGAAAAGGAAGAAGCCAGGCTTATCATCAATATGAAGCATATGGAGAACGGTGTAACCTTTATAGATTGGAAGGCTGCTTACATTGATGAAACTGTGGTTATCGGCAGTGGGACAGTAATAGAACCGGGAGTTATTCTACAGGGAAAGGCGATTATTGGACAAGATTGTATAATAGGCCATAATACTCGTATTGTTGATAGTATTATTGGAAACAAGGTTGATATTCAATCCTCTGTAATATTGGAAAGCCAGGTTGGGAGCAGGAGCAAGGTAGGCCCATTCGCCTATATAAGACCCAACAGCCGGATTGGCGAGGATGCAAAAGTAGGAGATTTTGTAGAAGTGAAAAACTCCGCAATCGGCAATGGCAGCAAGGCATCCCATCTGACTTACATTGGAGATTCCCAAGTAGGAGATGGAGTAAACCTAGGCTGTGGCGTCATATTTGTTAATTATGATGGGACGAAAAAATCACGCTCTATCGTAAAGGATGGAGCTTTTATCGGCTGTAACACCAATATAATCTCACCGGTTACCGTTGGTGAAGGGGCTTATGTAGCGGCCGGTACTACTGTAACTGAGGATGTTCCGTCTGAGGCACTTTGCATTGGAAGGGTTAAGAATCGACATATAGAAGGTTGGGTAAAGAAACGGGGTTTATTAAAACATAAATAATAATAGTTGGAAAGGAAAAGAAAAATGAAGGATGGCGCATACGCAGATTTCAAAATATTTACGGGCAATTCCAATCCGGAGTTAGCGGAGGAGGTAGCTTCTATTATGGGAAAGCCCTTGGGAAAAGCAACGGTCAGCAAGTTCAGTGATGGAGAAATTTCTGTCAACCTATGGGAAACGGTCCGTGGAATTGACACATATATTATTCAATCCACTTGTAACCCTGTCAACGATACGTTGATGGAGTTGCTCATAATGATTGATGCGATGAAACGCGCATCAGCCGGCAGAATCAATGCGGTCATTCCCTATTATGGCTATGCAAGGCAAGATCGTAAAGCCAAAGCCAGAGACCCGATTACAGCCAAATTGATCGCAGATATCATCAGCGCGGCAGGTGCAGACCGGGTAGTAAGCATGGATCTGCATGCCTCTCAGATACAGGGTTATTTTAACATCCCGGTAGATCACCTGTTAGGGATACCTATCTTAGTTAAATATTTTAAAGAAATGCGGTTGGATGACCTTGTCATTGTGTCTCCTGACCACGGCAGCGTAACCAGAGCCAGAAACATGGCTCATCCTCTGGATGCACCTATAGCAATTGTAGACAAGAGAAGACCAAAAGCAAATGTATCGGAAATCATGAACATAATTGGTGATATAGAAGATAAGAATGCTATTTTGGTAGATGACATAATTGATACTGCGGGGACCATGACTAATGCAGCTAATGCGTTGAAAGAACTTGGAGCGAAAGAGGTATATGCTTGTGCTACTCATCCGGTGCTTTCCGGACCGGCTATTGAACGTATTCAAGAATCTGCTATTAAAGAACTGGTTCTGTTAAATACAATTCCACTACCTGAGGAAAAGAAAATTGATAAAATTAAAATGCTTTCTGTAGCACCGCTCTTTGCAGAAGCAATGATTCGAATCTTTACCAACGATTCTATTAGCAGACTGTTTGATTAGGGCCATGTTTATTATAGTTGGACTTGGAAATCCGGGAAAGAGATATGAGCATACAAGGCATAATATCGGCTTTATCACCCTGGATCTTCTGGCTGAAAAGCATGGGATCAAAATAAATAAGATTAAGCACAAGGCATTGATTGGTGATGGAACGATTTTGGGCAAAAGGGTATTGCTGGTTAAACCGCAAACCTACATGAATCTTTCAGGACACAGTGTTCGAGAGGTTGTAGAGTATTATAAACCGGAGCTGGAAAATTTGATTGTGGTTTACGATGATGTGGATCTTCCTATGGGTCGACTTCGGATACGGAAAAAAGGAAGTGCCGGTACCCATAATGGTATGCGTTCCATCCTATATGATTTGCAGGATGACAGGTTCCCGAGAGTACGCATTGGCATTGGAGCAGAAAGACGTATGAGTTTGGCCAGTTATGTCACCGGCGGGTTCCGAAAAGAAGAAAAGAAACAGATAGAGGAAAGTGTTATGCGGGCTGTTTCCGCATTGGAATCCATCCTGGTAAAGGGTATAGAACAGGCAATGAATGAATACAATGGTATGAATGAGTTGGGAGAAAAACCATTGAAAGAGGATAAAGAACAGGATGGATGAAAAGGAAGGCAAAGGCCGTTTTCAGAGGATAAAGACACTGGCTGTAACTGCCTCGGGCATCATCAATATTGCGGGAATTTCAGAGAGTAGGTCTGCTGCAATCGCCGGACTTATAGTAGGAGCCAGAGGGGGACAAACTATCATCATTACTCCTACCTATGGGAGGGCCGAAAGACTTGCAGAAGATCTTTCTTTTTTTGTAAAAAAAAAGATAATCCTTCTTCCGGATGAAGAATGTTCTCATTTGGCTTATGACGCTAAGAGCCATCACATTATGCTTGAGCGCCTTTCTGCATTATCCACATTGGTAAAAGGTGAAGACTGTATCATTGTTGTACCTGTTTTGAGTGCAGTTAAAAAAGTTGCACCAAGAGAACTATTTTGTATGCATCGAATTTCCCTTTCAGTGGGAGGAATCGCAGATTCAGGAATATTAAAAAGACAACTTACTTTTATGGGTTACGAGAGAACGGGCTCAGTAGAGGCTAAAGGGCAATATAGCCTAAGGGGAGATATCTTGGATGTATTTCCCCCGGATTTAAGCTATCCTTGTCGCATTGAATTTTTCGATGTTGAAGTAGATTCAATACGTTTGTTTGATCCTTTCACCCAAAGATCTGTAGACAAAATTGATAAAATAGAAATTTATCCGGCTGAACAGATGATTCGTACGGCATATTTGTTTGAACAGGCAGCTAACCGCATTCAAACCGTATATAATAACTTCTCCAAGAAACTCACGGGAGAAAAACGACAAAAATTGTCGGAGCGATTAGACCGGATTTTGGAGTGCATTGAAACCAACACCAATATACAATATTTAGAGAATTATATTCATTATTTCTATGAGAAACCTGAAGCACTGTGGGAGTATTTAAATCCGGAATATCCGATCATTATTGATGATCCGGATCGTGTTATGGAAACCTTGGAGCTGGCGGAAAAAGAATACCGGGAGAATTTTAAGCTTCTTATGGAACGTGGGGAGGCAGTTTCAGATGATTACGACTCCTTTGCAGGCCCCAAATCCTACCTGGAGATTTACGATAATCGCTCTGTCTTTGCTTTTACCCCCTTTCCCAAACAGATACGGGGAGTAGGGCATTTGGATGCAATTATACCTGTAAGATCCAAGCAGGCTGCCATATTCAACGGGCGAATGGATTTCCTTGAGACCGAACTCTTGCGTTATATCAAACTCAATTATAAAATTATCATTGTCTGTTCCACGGAGGAACGGGTTGAAAATATAAAGCATTTTTTAACCAGGTGTAAGATAGAGGAAAAGATAGAGGTAAGGCAAGGGATTTTATCGGGAGGAATGGAGTTTTCGGAAGAAAAACTGCTTATTCTTTGTGACAAGGATATCTTTATATCTGTAAAGCATAAAAGAACCAGAAAGGAAACTGCATCCGGCGGACGGCTTAAAGTATTTACCGACATTCATAAAGGAGATTATGTTGTCCATGAAAACCACGGTGTCGGGAAATTCTTGGGAGTTGTCCAGCTCGAAGTACAGGGAGTAAAACGAGATTATCTGAAAATAAAATACGCAGGAGAAGACTTGCTTTACATCCCGGTGGATCAGATGAATCTGGTTCAAAAATATGTTGCAGCAGAAGGGGCTACACCCAAAATCAATAAACTTGCAGGAGGGGAATGGAAGAAAACAAGGGATCGTGCCAAATCAGCGATTAATAATATGGCAAAAGAATTGATTGCCCTATCTGCAGCTCGTCAACTGAATAAAGGGTATGCTTTTTCAACAGACAACCTCTGGCAGCGTGAGTTCGAGGATTTATTTCGCTATGTTGAAACTCCGGACCAGTTAAGAAGTATACAGGAGATAAAAAAAGACATGGAGAAACCCATGCCTATGGACCGCCTTCTATGCGGCGATGTAGGCTATGGGAAAACTGAGGTTGCGGCAAGAGCCGTCTTCAAGTGTGTAGCCGACGGTAAACAGGCCGGAATTCTGGTCCCCACCACCCTTCTTGCAAACCAGCATTATTACACGTTCAAGGAACGGTTTGAAGCCTTTCCTTTTAAGGTAGAAATGCTTAGCAGGTTTCGGAATAACAAGCAGCAGGAAATAATCTTAGAAAAAGTAAAAAGAGGAGAAATAGATATCTTGATCGGAACTCATCGCATGTTGTCTTCTGATGTGGTATTTTATAACTTAGGCCTTCTTGTCATCGATGAAGAGCAGCATTTTGGGGTTCAACATAAGGAAAGGATTAAACTTCTCCGTAAAAACGTAGATGTATTGACTTTATCAGCCACCCCCATACCTCGGACATTGCATATGTCCCTGGTGGGAATTCGAGACATAAGCTTAATAGAAGAACCGCCTGAGGAGAGGTATCCTGTACAAACTTACGTAATGGAACAGGATGATGATGTAATAAGGGAAGCTATAGAAAGAGAACGCGATAGAGGAGGACAAATATATGTGGTATTCAACCGGATTCGGGGCATTTATAAAATAGCTTCTCAGATTCAGAACCTGGTGCCTCAAGCATCAGTAGTTGTAGCCCACGGTCAGATGGACGAAAAACGGATGGAAGATATCATGCTGGATTTTGTTAATAACCGGTCAGACATATTGGTAGCCACGACTATTATCGAATCGGGAATTGACATTCCGAATGTAAATACCATGATTGTACTAGATGCAGATCGGCTTGGATTATCCCAGCTTTACCAATTGCGGGGACGGGTAGGCCGATCTAATCGTATGGCTTACGCTTATCTTATGTACCAGAAGGATAAGGTGTTATCCGAGACTGCGGAGAAACGATTGCGTGCCATTCGCGAATTCACTGAATTTGGTGCCGGCTTTCACATAGCCATGCGTGATCTGGAAATACGGGGAGCCGGAAATCTCTTGGGTTCGGAGCAACATGGTCATATGATGATGATTGGATATGAACTTTACTATAAACTGGTGGAAGATGCGGTTCGTGAATTATCTGCATGTGATAAGGTACCCGGACCGGCAGCGGATGTTTCCGTGGAAATTGATGTAGAGGCCTATATTCCCAATGCATTTATTCAGGATGAATTGATTAAACTGCAAATGTATAAGAAGATTGCGTCCATTCGGGACCAAGCAGACCGCCAGGAGGTAATCGACGAACTTCTGGACCGATTTGGAGAAATTCCCAAAGAAACGTTGAATCTCATTGACATTGCAGATATTAAGGCCATGGCCGAAAAAACCGGTATCACTCGGATTCGACAAGAAAAGAATAAACTCATATTGGATTTCGATCCGGTAAAAGGTTTAGATCCGGAACGGGTTTCCAAGCTCGTGGATCATTATGGATTAAAACTTCTTATTCATGGTGGCCAAAGGCCTTTTATAAAATTGATACTTCAAAAAAAGGATATACTTACAGAAACAATTGTTCTTTTGACAAAGCTGACCTAGTGGAGTATAATTGGACAGACTTAAAAGCCACATTATAAAAAGGAGAAAAAACATGAAGTTTATAAAGACAGTCTCTTTATTATTGATTCTGGTAATGTCCTTTACTTTAGTTGCTTGCGGCAACGATAAAAAGGATGTTGAAATACCGATTGCTAAAGTAGGTAATCTGGAGATTACACAAGATGAACTGGATCAATATACGTACCTCTATTGCTTTATTCAGGGGGTAGATTTAAGCAGTGTAACGGAGGAAAATTTGGAATACATCAAAACCATGATGCTGGAAGACCTTATTTCCCTCAATATTATGAAAATTTATTATGAAGGGGATGAAAGCATCCTGCCTGAGGACTACCAGGAATCGGCAGATAAATTTATTGAAACGGTAGAATCTCAAGAGTCTGCAAAAACTTACATGGAGAAATACAAGATAACAAACCAGGCTTTAACAGATTTCTTTATCAGCCAGTATTATAGTGTAGCCTTTTTCGATGAATTGGAAGCCGGGCTTCCGGGAATAACCGATGAAGAAGTAAAGGCATATTTTGATGAAAACCAGGATCAATTTAAAATTGACGAGGTAACAGCTAAACATATTCTCGTAGAGGAAGAAGAGCTGGCTGAAGAAATCTTGGTTAAGCTGAAAGATGGGGCGGATTTTGGCGAAATGGCCGCCCAGTATGGAACGGATAGCACTGCACAGAATGGCGGAGACCTGGGAACATTCGGAAGAAATAGTATGGATCCGGATTTTGAAAAAGCTGCTTTTGCATTGAACCCCGGAGAACTAAGTGATGTAGTAAAAACTCAATTTGGCTATCATATCATCTATCTTACCGATAAAAAGCAAGGTATGGAAACCTTTGAAAATGTAAAGGATACCATTCTTGCCAAATTGGAAAATGAAGTACTTTCACAGGCTTATACTGATAAAATTAAAGATCTTAGAGAAGAAGTCGGTGTGGAGTATCTTTCAGAATAACCAATGAATTTATAATATAACGCATATTCCTTTTCTTTTGGAAAATAATAAGTACCATATAACAAGTGCGTAATAAAGAGAGGAAGAGCGAATATGAAAGCCACAGGAATAGTACGTAGAATCGATGATTTGGGAAGAGTGGTGATTCCAAAGGAAATCAGAAGGACCATGCGCATTCGCGAGGGAGATCCTTTGGAAATTTATACAGACAGGGAAGGCGGAGTAATTCTGAAAAAATACTCTCCAATCAATGAATTGAATCAATTTGCGGGAGAATTTATTGATTCGGCCTACAGTATTCTTGGGGACGCCATGGTGGTTACCGATACAGATCAAGTTGTAGCCGTCTCGGGGGGTTCAAGAAAAGATTATCTGGATAAGCGGATCAGTACAGAAATTGAGAAAATAATTCAAGGAAAAACCAGCAGGTTGGTAAATGATGGAGAAGCTATTTTGCCTATTACTCTTGAAGAGGGAGAAAACGGTGATTATAAGTCACAAATTGTGGTACCTATCATTTCCCAGGGAGACCCTATCGGATCAGTCATCTATTTTACAAAAGAAAATGGAAGGCAGTTGGGAGATGTGGAGCTGAAGACCGCAGAAATAGGAGCTCATCTTCTGGCCAAGCAAATGGAAAATTAGCAATTGTAAAAGGAACCACACTCATCACGAGTGTGGTTTACTATTTTTTGGACATCTGTTTTTCAATATGCTATAATATCTCGATATGGAGGTGGTGGGATGCTTTTTAGTAACATTATCATTCTGGATGAAAATCTCTCTGTCCGAGAAGGCATGTATGTAGGTATAAAAGGAAACAAAATCGACTATGTTGGTAAAGAAGTACCCAAAGAAGACTATGGTGAAATATATGAGGGTAAGGGAAGGCTCTTGATGAGCGGATTTTTTAACTCCCATGCCCACACTCCTATGACCTTGATGCGAGGCTACGGAGAGAATATGGCTTTGCAGTCCTGGCTCAATGATCGGATTTTTCCCTTCGAGGACAAATTAATGGGTGATGATGTCTATTTTGCCACATTATTAGGTATCGCCGAATCCTTACGTTATGGAATCGTTTCCACCACGGATATGTACTATTTTTGTGACCGGATGGCAGAAGCTGTTCTGGAAAGCGGGGTAAAGAATAACCTGGGAAGAGGTCTGACTTCCTTTACAGACGCAGAGCTTTGGGATTTACAGGCCTATCGTGAATCCAAATACTTATTTGAGCAGTATAATAATAAGGGTGGAGGGAGGTTAAAGGTTGATATGAGTCTTCACGCCGAATATACCTCAAACCCGAAAATCGTTCGCCAGTTTTCAGAATTTACAAAGGAGTTGGGAACCCGGATGCATGTTCATATTTCCGAAACCACAGATGAGCATCGGGATTGTAAAGAAAGACATGGAAAAACTCCTGTGGCTTATTTTAATGATTTGGGTCTGTTGGACAGCAAGACAACTGCTGCCCACTGTGTCTTTGTTGAAGGGGAAGACTTTGATATTTTAGCGGAGAAAGGTGTGACAGTAGCCACATGTCCTGTAAGTAACTTAAAACTTGCAAGCGGCGTTTGTAACGTTCCTCTCTTATTGAAGAGACAAATTCCCGTCGCCATCGGTACTGACAGTGTTTCAAGCAATAATAGCTTAAATTATATCGAAGAAATGAAGTTTTTTTCCTTAGTACATAAAGCAAGATATGAGGATCCTACTCTGATCACACCTAAGCAGACACTCTATGCGGCAACCCGAGCCGGTGCACTCGGGCAGGATCGTACAGATACAGGAAAGCTGGCGGTTGGATTTCGTGCAGATTTAATTGTGCTGGATATTTCGGGGCCTAACATGCATCCGGTCCATGACCTTTTAAACAACGTTGTTTATGCAGCTTCCGGCAGTGATGTGGTCTTGACTATGGTGGATGGCAGGGTACTTTATCGGGATGGGGAGTTCAAAACAATTGATTTGGAAAAAGTACAGTATGAAGTAGAGAAATCCAGAGTAAGGATCATTGGAGAATTATAGATGCCATGGGAAGAAAAACATTTCTGCAAGGTGCGGTAATACTAGGTATTGCAGGTTTAATAATAAAGTTACTGGGAGCTGTTTTCCGCATTCCACTTGCTAATATCATCGGCGATACAGGTATGGGCTATTACCAAACTGCCTACCCGGTTTATGTACTGTTGCTCACTTTATCTACTGCGGGAATTCCCGTTGCGATTTCAAGAATGGTGGCAGAGCGAAATGCCCTGGGCCATCCTTATGAAGCATATCGGGTCTTTAGTGTTTCTTTTGTTCTTCTTTTTGGGATCGGCATATTCTCCTCAGCCTTGCTTTTTTTTGGAGCTGAGGCAATAGTTAATTATTTGGGAAATCCGGGGGCTAAGCATGCTATGATGGCCATAGCACCGGCTTTGTTTTTCGTGCCCATGATGGCCGCTTTCCGCGGCTTTTTTCAAGGAACTCAGGACATGAAGCCAACCGCCATTTCTCAAGTAGCGGAACAGCTTTTTCGAGTAATTATAGGTTTAACCTTAGCGATCCTTTTAATTAGCAGAGGATTGGAATTTGCGGCTGCAGGGGCTTCCTTCGGAGCTACCGCCGGCGCCGTCGGAGGTCTTGGTACCGTAATTCTTATCTTTATTTATCGGAGAAAAG
>JAQUJQ010000150.1 GCA_028680875.1 Eubacteriales bacterium | reverse complement strand
CCCGGGTAAAAGGAGTTTTAAGGGCACGTACCGGATGGCCAAGGCGTTTACCTGTGGTCATCGTGTCAATGTCCTTGGCAGCAACAATTTTATCTTTGTAAGTCTGATGTATCGTGCATTCCTTTGCAACTAAAAATCTTGTACCCATTTGCACGCCGGCTGCTCCCAACATCAGTGCTGCGGCCAAACCCCGTCCGTCCCCAATTCCACCGGCCGCTATAACAGGAAGATCCACTGCATCACATACTTGTGGTACTAAGGCCATGGTACTTAATTCCCCAATGTGGCCACCAGCTTCTCCCCCTTCTGCAATGACTGCACTAGCCCCCGAGCGTTCCATTTTTTTGGCGATTCCACAGGATGGAACTACAGGAATAACCTTAATACCGGATTCAATCCAATCCTTCATATATTTTGACGGAAGACCGGCTCCTGTAGTTAATATCTTAACGTTTTCTTCGATAACAAGTCTTGCTATGTCATCAACAAAGGGACTCATTAACATTATGTTAACTCCAAAAGGCCTGTTTGTGATTTCTCTGGTTTTACGAATCTCCTCACGTACAAAATCTACAGGTGCATTGGCGGCTGCTATGATACCTAGGCCACCGGCATTGGAAACCGACCCGGCCAGGGATGCATTGGCGACCCAAGCCATTCCCCCTTGAATTATTGGATATTTTATTCCTAACATACTACAGATGATTGTATTCATTATTACTCCAATTCCATCTATTTCAGATTGTCGACCAACTTAACCAAATCCTCTACTGTTTTTAAATCCCCTTCTGTATCGATATTGATCCCAAATGCTTCTTCAATGGCCATAACAACCTCAATAACATCCAGAGAGTCCAATTCCATATCTTCAAAAGAAGTATCCATTTTTATCTCTGAAAGATCCAGATCTCTTGCTTCTGCAATAATCTTCGCAATTTTTTCAAAAGTCATATTAATTTCCTCCATACTATTAATTATAATTCTATTACGCAGGCCCCGGTAGTTAACCCTCCACCAAAAGCTGTTAAAACGATAATATCTCCCGATGACAATTTTCCTTCCTCCACCAATTCGTCTAAAAGTAAAGGGATACTGGCGGATGATGTATTTCCATAATGATCGATTGCGGATGCTAACTGTTCATCAGAGAACCCCATCTTTTCCTTGACAAACTGAGAAACTCTCAGATTTGCCTGGTGTGGAATCAGCATTTTTACGTCAGAAACAGTAACTCCGGCTTTCTTCATCACTTCTTTTACATCACGCAAGGCAGATCCTACCGCAAATTTAAATACTTCTCCTCCGTTCATACGAAAGTGTGGATCAGTTTGAGGTTGATTGCTAAAAGGGCTCGAACAAAATACGTTTCCTATCACAAGAAGTTTGTCATCTCCTTTAGCTGTAATTTTAATAGATTTCAATCCATTTCCCTTTTTTAATACCACTGCACCCGCACCGTCCCCAAAAAGTACACAAGTGCTGCGATCCTTCCAATCCAAATGACGTGTCATCATTTCAGCACCTATCAACAATATTGTTTCCGCTTTATCCGATGTTATATAGGCATCAGCCATATCCAGTCCATATATAAAACCACTGCAAGCGGCATTGATATCAACAGCAGGGCAAACAGCTCCTATTTCTCTCTGTACTAAGCAAGAAAGTGATGGAGTTATATAATCTCCTTCCAGAGTTGAACATATGATCAAATCCAGATCCTTTCCTTCTATTCCCGCTTTATTTAAAGCATTATTTGCTGCCTCTACCGACAGGTCCAACAGGGTTTCATCAGTACTGACATACCGGGTATTAATGCCGGTTCTTGTTACAATCCATTCATCATTGGTATCAACCAATTTGGATACCATCTCATTTGTCAGAACCAGTGCCGGATTGGCCCTTCCTGTTCCTACGATTTGAAAACTCATTAATCCCTCCATATTTTGCAACTTTTTTCTTAAAAAAATCATCTATATTCTGTACGCCGACAATGAGGGCTTCCTTTTCCTCTTCTGTCAAATCTTCAGCTGCCTCACGTACCAGTTTAAGATGAAAATACCAATGAAGCCGATAGATCTTCTCTCCTTCTCGGGTTAAATTTACTCGAACAGAACGGCCATCTTCTGTGTCCTTTACCTTATAAAGATATCCTTTTCTAACGAGCTTATTGACGGCTACGGTAGCTGATGGAACGGCAATGTGGAGATCTGATGCAATTTCGCTGACTGTTCGTGATCGGCCTGCACCTTTTCGAGTAGCTTCAATCAAATGAACCTCGTTAATAGAAAGATTCGGATCACTTCTTTGTAAAATAAGTTCTTCCACCCTCTGAATATCACGAAATGTTTTTATTAATAAAGTATTTAACTTTTTTTCAAAAGTATCCAAACACAGCCTCCTTTCTAAAACTGTTTAGTTAGTCTATCTAATTATATGAAACATGAAAGATTTGTCAAGTTTATTTTAAGAAACAAATGATTCTACTTCCATTGTTCATCCTTAAAAAATAAATAATTCTTGATTCAGAGTAATTGTTTGATTTATAATTTTGAGCGCACTATGCCTTACTTGTACTCGAAAACGGCGTTATAATTAAAAGTGAAAACTTGTATGCCAGGGAGCAATTAATATAACAGAAGAATATAATACCATTGTTATAGGAAGGGTTTCGATAAATGATAAGTGGAAAGTAGTATTTGAGGGTAGCTATTATGAATTACTCTCAAAAGTCTTATAAACTCCAATGTTCCGCTTACACATTACCGGAAGGCAGCAATGCCCTAAGAAGTGTGTTCATCTCATCAAATTTTCCGGTGCGGATTTCTATTCGCTTTCCAAGGCGATATGCAAGATTGGCAGCAAAATCTGTGAATGCTTTTCGATCATAGATTTGAATGGTACTTAAATGCATTACATCAATCCCGTGCCTATTGAGAATTACCGAGCGAATTGCATCCCTGCCCTGTTCGGATGGACTGTTATGAAAAGTGAAGCTGTCATACTCGACAGCTAATTTCATCGGCTTGTAATACAAATCCATAAAACAGCGTTGCTGCCCGAGGCGTTTAGCTGCTTCATCTTTCAGGTTAATCTCAAAGTTGAAAATTGCTCCTCTAATCCCGTAACCGCCTAGGGCATGAGGTAACGTCAGAATCATATAGGCTATTGACTCCATAACAGACGCAGAACCATCTTCTATGTATTTTATTGCCCGTAAAGCCTTTGATTGTCCACGGTGCCCCGATGATTTTGCAAGAAAGGCTTTGAGTTTTTTCTTTGTTGTAATTGCGTCTGTATACTTGCCCGGTGGATGTGAACAAAGCTGGAGACCAAGTAAAATAAGCTTGTGGATGTTTAGTTTGGAGGCAAGTTGAAGGAATACCAATTCGGGCGATGCAACCATTTTGTGATCTCTAAATACCACTGCACCCAATGGTAAATCGATTTCACATAAATGAATATTGCAGCCCTTTTTTTGAAATCTTTCGCTACTTTTGGAAACAGTAAAATCAACCGTTTTCGCATCAGCAATTTCTGAGCCGAGAACTGCTTCAATATATGGAATATTCCAATAGGCTGCAGCCGATAAATGGCTTAAATACCGTGCCATATATGAATTGTACTATAAGGCGCCGAAATTTCCAAGCATTTTTTTGTATTGTTTACATTTTAACCCATTCACAAAATCTCCCATGCGGAAATTCGTGTGGAATGAGCAAAATTTGAAGTATTGTGTGGATTTTTGCGAAGGTAAAGCAGTTTACCGCCCATATCTGAGCAAAATATCAAATATTGTGTGAGCTTATTCCATATAATTCCATGGCGTTCACACAATACTTCGTTTTTCGCTCCTTAGTTAAATTGACTTGTGTAGCAACCGGCACGGTATAATTGCTTATGTGCCACAAAAAGTGGATGCCATGGGCTTAAAAGCCCATGGCATCCATAATTACCATTAGATTTGGTGCGGTTGAAGGGAATCGAACCCATACCCTCTCGGACACGGCCCTCAACCGTGCGCGTCTGCCTGTTCCGCCACAACCGCAGGAAAACGTGACTTGCTTTGCGTCACGAATAATATAGTAACGTTAACCTTTCTTTTTGTCAAGATATTCTCAACTATTTTTCAGTTTTTTCATAAACCAAACTCCAATTCTGACAACCATGGTAAATGATATTAAAACGAGGGTCAATATTTCCTTTAAGATCATTCGAAACAGCCAACCCATAAGTTTTATACAAAAGACAATAATATGGTATTTCATCGGTTATTATCTTATGGACTTTTTCGAATGTGGCCCGCTTCTTGTCAGTGGACATTGAAGATTGCATCTGATCCAATAAGACATCCAATGTGGGATTAGAATAATTTATTGGATTTTTTGAAAGGGAATGAAGAACTGGTCGCATATCATAAGTATCATTAATTTTGTAACCTCCAATATATAGATCGAAGTCTCCCGCTGCCAAAGCTTTGTTATAGTCGTCCCATTGAAGTGCTGTCAATGTAACGGTTATGCCTA
>JAQUJQ010000149.1 GCA_028680875.1 Eubacteriales bacterium | reverse complement strand
CCCGACAACAGTGCACTGATCGGTGAAGGAGCCTGGCTGTGGGCATCGGGAAGCCATGTGTGCATCGGCGCCAGACCAGTTTTGGTACCGAAGCCTATCAGTATAAATAGAAATGCTAACCTTGATGTAGGGCTTTTCAAAGATTCCGCATTCTCATATAATGCAGTCCAATCTAAAAACTGACGGTTTTCCAATATACCAATCGATGAAAGATGGAGAAATATGATACCTAACATGGCGATGGCAATGCCGACAGAACAGATGATTACATACTTCCATGCCGCCTCAAGAGCATATTTATCATTCTGGAAACCCACAAGAAATACGGAGGCTAAAGTGGTAGCCTCAATGGCAATCCACAAAATTCCCATATTCTTTACTGTCAATGCAAGTATCATGGTAAATATGAATGAGTACATGAGGATATAATAGAGTCTCAATCTGTTACGATGAAGCTTGCCTTGGGTTATTTCTCCTTCCATATACCCTATGGAATAAATGCTTGTTATGAATCCGATAATCAGGACTATATCTAATATAATGATACTTAAAGAATCTATATAGAAAAATCCCCCCAGGGAAGAATACTCAACCTTGCCCAGAAGCATGACATCCCGTGTTATGAACCATCCGATAATTATTAGAAGTCCTGAAACAGACAAACTAATCCTATGCTGCATTTGACTATTCTTAATTAATATAAATAATAAAATACCAATTAATGGTACTACCATTAGAAAAAGCCCCATCATCCTATCCTTTCAGCTTGTTTAACTTGTCTATGTTGATCGATTCAAACTTATCACTGATTCGAAACACCATGATACCCATTATCATAACTGCAGTAAGCATATCTATAAAGACACCCATATCCACGATAAAGGGCATTCCATGTGTAGAGAACATTGCTGTAATGAATATTCCGTTTTCGACCACAAGGAAACCAATGATTTGCCCGATTGCCTTTTTTCTGCTAATCATAAAAAACAGTCCGATTAAGATAACCGAGATGGAATTTACAATCTGCATATTGATAATACCTTCATTTATTCCATCGATAGTTGATAAGGAGAAGTAGGTAAACACCACCAGACTGCAGCATATAAGAACGAGAATGGGAATGTTCAATATAAAATCTTTTTCCACTTTGTATTTAACGTTGGCATAGGTTTTACTCAATAGATTTGGGATATAAATTACTTTTAAAATAATGATTACCAAACAAACCACCAGTACATCAATATGTCCTTCTTCCATGATGCTTTTTACTCCCATAATTGCTGCCACCAGAGCAATCAGCAGGGATTGAATCCGAAACGTTTTTATATAGGATTTGATCCTCTTATTTGCCATAAGGATAAATGACGATAATAATATTAAAACTGACAATGTATCATATAAACTGGACATAACTGCCTCCTAAAACAAAATACTGTAAAAATCCCAGAAAAGATAATATGAATGACAATGCGGCCAAGTTTGGTATGCTAAAAAGTTTAAACTTGACTGTATTTACTTCAACGATTGCAATCAGGATAGAAATACAGATTGCTTTTATTAAATATAGAAGGAGTGATAAGATCACTGCACCAATACCAGTTGCCCCGATCAATTGGTCATGGGGCAGGAGAATATTCACAAGTATCGTGATAAACGTTAATTGCTTAATGGCGGCTCCATATTCCATCAATGCAAGATGCCTTCCGGAATATTCTAAGATCATTGCCTCATGGACCATAGTCAACTCTAGATGCGTTGAGGGGTCATCCACAGGAATCCTGGATGTCTCTGCAATAATGGCGGTAAGAAATGCAAGAAAAATCATGATATACACAGGATTGGTCAACGAAAAACCTGTATTACTCATTTCATTCATAATCTTCACCATTGAGGTTGATTTGGAAATAAGCCCAACCGTAAATAGTGAAACGAGAATAGATGGTTCGATAAGAGATGAGATCATTGCCTCTCTGCTGCTCCCCATTCCTCCAAAGGTACTTCCCGTATCCAAAGCGGCTATCATCATAAAAAATCTGCCAAGGGCTAGTATGTAAACAAGTATTATAAAGTCACCCGGTATATATTCCGGTGCGATTCTTGCTGAAACAGGAATCAGTAAAGATGCAACCAAGGTTGTTGAAAAAACCACATATGGAGCTGCATTGAAAACCCATGATGATACCTCCGAAACAACTGTACTTTTTTTAAATAATTTAAATAGATCAAAATACATCTGGAAAATAGGTGCTCCCTTTCTTTTCTGTGCGTATGCCTTTATTTTCCTAATTATTCCGTTTATCAAGGGCGCTGCCATCATAATGACCAGTATCTGAATCACTATATAAACAATAATTTTCATATCTTCCTTTCTATTATACAAACCGGTTATATGCCATCAATACCAGGATAGTAACAAAAATATAAAGCAGGTAATTATGGATGCTTCCTGTCTGAACAATAAACTTTGTCCTCCTGGAAAATGCTCTTATTCTCATATACACAGGTTCATAGAAGTATTTTTCGATTAGGGACTCCGATGAGATTGTATACTCTATGGATTCAGGATGGTAAAGTGAATCTCCGGTCACCTGTGTTTTTCGAGAAGGCCGGAACAAAATTTTAAACACTATTTTTATCGGCTTAGAAAAACCTGTTGCACTGTACTGCATCCTTTCATCAATGGCTTCAAAACCGCAGTCCCAGGTTCCATAGGTTCTTTCAATATACTTTCCGCCGATAATTCTTATAATTAAAAGGGCCGCCAGGATAACTCCTATAATTGCAATGAGAATTTCTACGGGAGATATCTGATTGCCTGATAGATCCAAGCCTAATGAATAATAAGCTATAAGTACGCCTCCATGAAGTTGTTCAAATATTGAACTATTCACCAAATCAATCCCCACCTTATCAATGAGCTTCAGGACTCCCAATGGAAAAATTCCGATTAAAAAACACAAAGCGGCAAGAATCCCCAACCCTACATTCATGACCACTGGAACTTCTTTTATACCTTTCGCATGCTCGCTCCTAGGAAGTCCCAAAAATGAAATGCCGAAAAACTTAACAAAACATGCAGCTGCTAAAGCTCCCGCTATGCCAAGAGCCGCCACTGCCAGAATTGATATTATATTGATCCCTGCTTTGCCGGAAAGGATCGTTGCAAAAAGGGACTGATATGTCAACCACTCGCTGATAAATCCATTGAAAGGAACGATTGCAGATATTGCCAATGAAAAACACAATACGAATATAGCCGTAACAGGCATGGCTTTAATCAAACCGCCAAGTTTCTCTATATCTTTTGTACCCGTTGCATATTGTATGGAACCGGCACCGAGAAACAATCCTCCTTTGAACAGAGTATGATTCAATGTATGAAATAAAGATGCGGTCAATGCCAACACCCCTATAAATACGTTATTTTGTGCAAAAGCGATAAAACACACTCCCAAACCTATCAAAATGATTCCGATATTTTCAACACTATGATAAGCCAAAAGCCTCTTGATATTATGTTCCATCAATGCATAGGCCACTCCAAGGACAGCGGATATGATACCTATACATAATATCAGTACACCCCACCAGGTATGTTGTATCCCCAGGTAAGAGAGTACAAAGCGGATCAGTCCGTAGATAGCCGTTTTAATCATGATGCCGGACATAAGGGCTGAAACATTGCTTGGCGCTGCAGGATGAGCATAGGGCAGCCAAATATGTAACGGAATTGCTCCGGCCTTTGTAGCAAAACCGATCAGAAACATGATAAACATCACATTCTTTCCTATCCCGGGAATATTCGTGGAACTGCCGAACATATCAAAGGATTTCGTATAGCTGTACATGAGCATAAAACCTACCCATAGGAATCCAGTACCCAGGTGAGTCATGATTATGTATAGTGTACCTGCTTTTTGATTTTCTTCATGTTCTGACTCGTAAACAACTAAAAAGTATGAAAGCAGAGACATGGCTTCCCATGCAATCAGAAAAAACACTGCGTTGCCTGCTGTTATCACAAAGATCATAGACAAAATAAAAGTAGAATATAGAAAATAAAACAGTCCCACATTCCTTTTACCAATGTATTTTGATATGTATCCTATTGAGTATATGGAAACACATAACACAAGTATAGACAAGGAAAGCATAAAAAAAGCGGAAAGGTTGTCAAGTTTTAATTGAATCGATATAAAAGGAATTCCCAAATAAAATTTGCTTATCTCAATGTGTTCGGTTTCCGAAACCAGCTTCGATATTGAAGCTAAGATTCCGAATATTGATGCTGTAATACAAATCAAATTTGAAATAATATTACACAGTTTATTTTGCCTTATGAGTGCAAGAGATACTATAGCTGCAATAAAATAGAGTAATATTGCTGCTAGAAATATAGTTTTTACTGACAATAACATTTATACCTCACTTTATACCATTTAACAGATTAAGCCTGAAGTTATCAAGTATCCCACAAAAAAATCCCCCATATTTTCAGAAGGACTTTTATGCTTGTTTTTTAGTATACCATACAAATATTGGAATTGCAAATATTGAAGTGAGTCAGTTTCATAATCTGGATATCATAATTTGATTCCTTTT
>JAQUJQ010000148.1 GCA_028680875.1 Eubacteriales bacterium | reverse complement strand
TCTAGAGCTCGGTCTCTACAATAATAATATCCTCACCGATCTTCTTTATACTATCCCAAGGCATTTGAATAAAATTAATGTTACCGCTGAAAAACAGGCGTCCCTTATATTCCGGCACTAAAATTGCCCGTATCTTGGCAGTCCTTTCTTCAAAAAGCAATTCAGCATCAATTAAGTCTCCATAACGACAGCCATTTGTTATATTGACAATTTCCTTTTCACCAAATTCCGATAATCGCATAATTGCCTCCTAAAATTCAAATGATATTAATATATATATAATTTCAGCTAAGAAAATACCAGAGGAAGAAAGGAAAAAGATTATGAAAGAGAATGACAAGCCGAAAAAGGATGAAAAGCCGAGAAAGGATGAAAAGCCGGAGGTGGAAGAACAGTCAGAAATTAAGAAAACCATTGATGATTTTGGTACAATTAACAACGCTTTTGATTTTCGGAGCAATATACAATATTTAACCATTATAGGAAGCATTGAGGGCCATGTAGTTTTGCCACCTCAGGATAAAACCACTAAATATGAAAATATAATTCCTCAACTGGTAGCTGTAGAGGAAAACGATAACATTAAAGGTTTGCTTACTATATTAAATACAGTAGGCGGCGACGTAGAGGCAGGCCTGGCTATTGCTGAATTAACAGCAACATTGTCCAAGCCCACGGTGTCCCTTGTTTTAGGCGGAGGCCATAGCATTGGGATTCCTTTAGCCACAGCCAGTAAATACTCATTTATTGCAGAGAGCGCAACTATGACTATGCATCCCATACGGCTGACCGGATTGGTTATCGGTGCTCAACAGACTTTTGATTATTTCAAAAAGATGCAGGATCGAGTTGTAGATTTTATAGTAAGAACATCTAAGGCAGATCGAGAAACCGTTCTTTCTTATATGAATGCAACCGGTAATATTGCAAATGATGTGGGAACGATACTTTTCTCATCCGATGCAACCCAAATTGGCCTAATTGATGAAGTAGGCGGCTTAATGCAAGCTCTTAATAAATTAAAGTCCATGATCCAAGAAGAGCAAAACAATCAACGTTAATATGTCAAAATTTGTCGAAATATAAGAATTGTAAAATAAAGGAAGAAGTGGTATAGTAAAAGTAAATAAATAACAATTAAGTTAAATAAAAGCAGGTAATTTATGAATGTTATACGTTTACTGATTGCTGAATGCGATTTTGAATATGGAACTGCATTAGGAAAAGTCCTTGCAAACAATTATCCTATATTTCAGGTTGAGATTGTAAACGGGTCTGCTGCCAGGGAGCTTCCAAAGTTTTTGGAAGACGCAGGAGAAAAGTACAATTTGATTCTAGTCAGTGGCGACTGGAAGGAAGATATCAGTGATAGTAAGGAGGATAGTCCCGCTGTGATCGGACTTTGCGATACAGAGGGACCACTCTCAAAATGTGAGGGTTATTTATTCAAATATGCAGGAGTTGCCGAAATCTCCGCTGCATTACAAATAATCTATGGACAATTATCAGGAAAAAGACAATTTAATTATACCGACTTAAATACAGAAATCATAGGATTTACCGGTGCATGCGGAGGTGTCGGGAAAACTTCACTCGCTATCGCAACTGCAAGAGAATTAGCCTCTTTTCATAATTCCAAGGTTCTTTATCTATCCATGGAAGAAATAGAATCCACAGAGATTTATCTTTCCGGTGTTGGAGGAACAGGCAATCTCAGTGATTATCTTTATTATTTGTTTTCGGAAAGAGAACAGCATATTGCAACTTATCCGGATGGGTTTTTATTTGTCGATGAATGGGGGGTTGAGTGTTTTCATCCTTCGAATGGGATGAATGAATCAAAATGGTTATCTGAAGAAAAATTATCTCATTTGTTAAAAACATTATGTAATAGCCGAAATTACCATTATATCTGTTTGGATTTTGATGTACATATTTCACAATCGTTACTCTATCTATTAAAAAGCTGTCAAAAAATATTACTCATCGATGATGGCCGGCCTCTTTCGATTTATAAGAATCAACGATTTAAAACAGTTTTACACACTCTCTATGGTGAAGATTTAGAGAGCCGGATGATTCCGGTACGAAATAAATGGAATGGGGAGGTGAGAGAAGAGATTCTTCCGGCAGAGTATTATTTGGACTACGACGAGGAAAGTTTTCAGATCAGAGGGAATAGGATTGAGATTAACATTCATAACGGATTTGGAATGGGGGTAAAAAAAATTGCTGAAGAGATCAGAGGGAAGATTTGATACAGTCAGTACATTAAAGGAAATAACAGAGAATGTAAGGGCAGTTATTAACAGTCGTGAAGAAAAGCTGACTGACGAAGAAGTGTTGGAACTTATTGAAGAGTTTGTCCTTCATGACGGAAGGACAGCAGTCTGCCCCTATCAGGTTAAAGAAGAGGTTGTAAGAGGCGTATTTAATGCTACCCGAAAGGAATTAGAGCTATTACAACCCTATGCTGATGACGAAAATGTAAGCGAAATTATGGTTAACGGATTAGATGGCATATTTATTGAGCGGCACGGCAGGGTGGAGAGGCTGGATCAAAGATTTGAGACCAGAGAGGAACTGGAAGAAATCATTCGCAGGTTAGCAGGAAGGGTACATAAAGAAATTAACGAATTAAATCCCATTGTTGATGCCAGAATGGAAGATGGCTCCAGAATTCATGCAGTATACAAAAATGTTGCTTTGAACGGCCCCATACTTTCCATTCGCCGCTTCCCCAAAAAAAGGATCACTATGGAGGAACTTCTTGCACTTAATACTATTAGTAGAGAAGCAGCATATTTTTTAGAAAGGTTGGTATGCGCCGGTTACAATATTTTTATTTCCGGAGGAACCAGCTCCGGAAAAACTACTTTCCTTAACGTTCTTTCCAATTATATTCCCAAGGATGAAAGAGTAATTGTCATTGAAGATTCTGCGGAGTTGCAGATTATGGGGGTAGAGAATCTTGTTCGCATGGAAAGTCGGAACCCTAACATACAAGGAAAGGGTGAGGTAAGCATCCGCCAATTAATCAAAGCCAGTCTTCGTATGAGGCCGGACCGTATTATAGTCGGTGAAGTACGAGGCGTCGAGGTTATGGATATGGTGCAGGCTATGAATACAGGCCATGACGGTTCCTTATCCACCGGTCATGGTAATTCCCCTGAAGGAATGCTTTCACGCTTAGAAGCCATGTATTTAATGGCAGCAGATTTCCCCATAGAAGCTATACGAAACCAGATTGCAGAAGCAATCGATATTATTGTCCATTTGGGCCGCATGACGGATAAGAGCCGTAAAGTATTGGAAATTGTTGAGGTGGTGGGATGTAAAGAGAATAAGATTCAGTTGAATCCAATTTTTATATTTAAAGCCAACGAAGGTTTGATTGAAACAGGGAATACGTTACTCAATCAAACCAAGCTGGAAATGAAAGGAATTATGTTATAATGCCATGCTATGATAGTTACACCCTTTCTCTCAGAGAGAATATAGGTTATTATCTTATTTCCGGATTTTTTCTGGCTGTGGTTGGGTATCTTTTTTACCATAGCCTGTTATGTTCTATTCTCCTAATAGCTTTATCTCATCCCGGAAAAAAAGTATACCTGGCGCATAAAGTGGAGAAACGTAAAACTGAACTTTCCCATCAATTTCGGGACCTTTTATATTCATTATCTGCTTCCTTTGCAACAGGCAGACAGATGAAGGAAGCACTGGAAGAGGCGGAGGAAGGTTTACAATTGATTTATGATCGTGACACTCCTATTTGCTTGGAGTTATCTCATATGATAAGGCTGATGAAAGAGAGCAAGGAGTCAGAAGAAGAATTATTGAAGGATTTTGCTTTCCGAAGCGGAATCGCTGATATCCTGAACTTTGTTGACTTATATATTATCGGCAAGAAAACAGGAGGGAATATGGTAAAAGTGGTTATAAAAACCACAAACGTACTACTTGATAAGATTGATATTCAATTGGAAATCCATAAACTCACGGCTCAAAAAAAATTAGAGTCTTATATAATAACAGCACTTCCATTTCTGGTAATATTGTTTTTAAAATTATCTTCACCCAATTATCTGAATGTATTGTATGAAACTCTTCTTGGCAGAGTTTTGATGACTATGGCCTTAATAATCATTTTGATTGCATATCTATGGAGCATGAAATTAACTAAAATTGAAATTTAGGGGAGAGAAAGAATGCATCGCCTTGCAGAAAAGCTTCTGTCTGTTATACCTGATTCATGTTGTGGGAAAACCGCAATTATGAAAGAAAAATACAGTAATCGATATGGTCAAAGAGACTGTAACGTATTAGTACATAATGCCCGCCTTCGAACAGCAAAAGCATATTTGGTTTTGATAATCCTCTTTATCCCTTTGTTTACCGTATCATTGACCGGTTTTATAACTGAAAATACCGCACCACAGGATTTAAAACGTCCGGCATATGGTGAGGCCGATCGTACTGAAAAGCTGAAAGCAATGATAACCTATGAAAATACAATAATCGAAAAAGATGTAGAGATTCGAATTCCCTCTCGGGAATTAACAGAAAATCAAAAAAAAGAAATGATAAAGAAATATGGGGAAGAACTTAAACATTTAATATTAGG
>JAQUJQ010000147.1:3328-4631 GCA_028680875.1 Eubacteriales bacterium | reverse complement strand
CCATGTCTGGCATAGCCGCCATAGGTGTCAACGATGATCTTCCTTCCCGTAAGCCCCGAATCTCCATTTGGTCCACCGATAACAAATCTTCCCGTTGGATTTACTAAATACTTTGTACGATCATCCATTAAATGTATAGGTACTATAGGTTGAATCACCTTTTCGATTAAATCCTTACGTATCTGATCCCGGCTCACTTCCGGATCATGTTGAGCAGATATTAAAATTGTATCAACCCTTACGACCTGATTTTTATCATCATATTCAATGCTTACTTGTGTCTTCCCATCCGGCCGAAGATAATCCAATTCTCCTGTTTTCCTTACATCGGCTAACTTTATAGCCAACCTATGAGCCATTGCAATTGGCATGGGCATCAATTCCGGTGTTTCGTTACAGGCATATCCGAACATGATACCCTGATCCCCTGCTCCGATAGTTTCATCCCCGTTGCTTAAGGAACCTTCCCGATATTCTAAAGCCTTGTCCACACCCATAGCAATATCACCGGACTGTTCGTCAATGGCAGTCAAAACCGCACAAGTTGTACCGTTAAAACCATATTTGTCTTTTGTGTATCCAATATCACAAATGACTTGCCTTACTAATGCCGGAATATCTACATAACATTTGGTTGTCATCTCCCCGGCAATCAGAGTCAGGCCGGTGGTGACCATTGTTTCCACTGCCACCCTGCCATAAGGATCTTTTTCTAGAACAGCATCCAATATAGCATCTGAAATTTGATCACATAACTTGTCCGGATGTCCTTCTGTAACGGATTCCGATGTAAATAATTTTTTCGTCATTCTTGCTTCCTCCACTGTCTTCGGGATTTGTAACGAAAAAACCTCTTCCCAAAGAAGAGGTGTTTTGTTGTTTTCTCCCTCATCTTTCAGAATACATTCTGTAGGATTTGGCACCTTACTCGGTCCATAAGACTTTGTAGGTTGCCGGGCTTCGATGGGCCTATTCCCTCAGCCGCTCTTAATAAGGTGCATATTCGATTGCATTACTATATTATTCCCTTTTCATTCTTATGTCAACCGTTTATCACCGAATTTCAACCTATTTAGATGAATTAATACATACACATTCCCCATAAAATGGGGTATACTGTTTCTGAAAGATCAATAAGAGAATTGGAGAAACAATTGACTAGGAAACACAAGTTTACAGTAATAAAAGGCGGTGGCAGCATCATTACGCCTCCACGAAGCTATCGTTTTTTTTCCGGGTTTGTTACCGACACCAGACTCATGGGGGTTTTGGCTCTATCGATACATTGGAAAACCGGAGAACC
>JAQUJQ010000147.1:0-3228 GCA_028680875.1 Eubacteriales bacterium | reverse complement strand
CTTACAGAAGATGATGGAAAATACGGTCTGATTGTATTGGAAATTACTGTATCCGATGATAAGGTCAGTTCTGTTCTTCGCCGTTCCTCCTTTCGAGTCACCTCTGCAGAAGCGGGCATGCTATTAAACCGTCCTGAGTTTATTACCATCTATGAAATACTAACTGATCCGGACAACTTTGATGAAATCTTCCTTCCCCTGGTCAGATGTGCCATGCTGACAACCCACGATAACGGCCGATTATTTTTAGAATTCAATAAAGATAATGATCATGTGAATCAAAAGATTTTCCGGCTTAACGAAGATATACACGGGATGTACTACGTTACCGATTATGGCCAATTAATTCTGGCAGCCTACAGTTTAAACGAAATCCGTGCATTGGAAAAATCTCTGCAAAAAAGCTCCATGCATAAATTTTTACTACCGACAGCTAAATATGAGTTTAAGGAACCAATTTTATATGAGTTCATACAAAGTGACTTCGAGGATTTTACGGATTTTTTAGAGACAATAAAATGAGAACACAAGGGGACGTTTAGGCTGTCTTGCCAGCAAGACAGCCTAAACGTCCCCTTGTCTTTATTCAAAAATCTTTGCTGTTTCCTTCATAATACTCGAAATGGGTAAGTGTTGAGGGCACTTTTCTTCACAGGACTTGCAACCAATGCAATCGGAAGCTCTTCTACCCTTAAGCATATTGATATCATAATCCCTCTTAATCGGTACATAAGCATGATATAGATACCATTGATTGTAAAAGTCGATGGCATTGGGGATCAGAATCTTCTGAGGACAGGGTAAGCAATACTCACAACCGGTACAGGCCACCTTTATCAGTTTGCTATATTCATTTGCCGCCATTTCAATGATTTTATGTTCCTCTAAAGATAAGCTTTCCGGTAATACAGATGACAAAATTTGAAGATTCTCTTCCACTTGCTTAATTGAGCTCATACCACTGAGGATGGTCAGAACTTCCGGAAAATCTGCTACATATCGAAGGGCCCATTCTGCCGGGGTTCTTTGAACCGGGGCTTTTGCCCAAATAGCTTGGATAGATTCCGGAACAAACTGAGTTATTTTCCCTCCCTTTAAAGGTTCCATAATAATAACGGGAATTCCCTTTTTGCCGGCATATTTTAAACCTTCCACCCCTGCTTGATAGTTGGCATCCATGTAGTTCAATTGAATCTGACAAAATTCCCAAGGGTATTCATCAATAATAGTCTTGAAGACATCCAAATTATCATGAAAAGAAAAGCCTATTTTCCCGATTCTACCTTCTTCCTTCATTTTTTCTAAGAATGGCATTACTTTTAACTCTTTTACTTTCTGCCAATTTTTTTGGTCCAATGAGTGAACCAAATAGAAGTCAATAAAATCTACATCCAAGCGTTTAAATTGATTCTCAAAAAGTGCATGGATTCCTCCAGCTTCCTTAGTTAGCCAAATAGGCATCTTATCTGCCAGAAAAACCTTTTCACGATACCCATCCTTCAAGGCTTTACCAAGCACCACTTCACTATTCCCGCCATGATACATATAGGCTGTATCCATATAATTCACTCCGGCATCGATAGCCTTACGAATCATTTTAATAGCTAATGCTTCATCTATTTTTTTGCTGTCCTCTCTAAGCAAGGGCAACCGCATGGTCCCAAACCCCAGTAAAGACACTTTTTCTTCTGTTTTTCTAAAGTTTCTATATTCCATATTCATCTCCGGCATTATGCATTGAAAATACCGCTCCTCCTAAAACATGATATAATAATGGTAACATATTTTAACGAAAAGGAGAAGATGAATGACGATTCATATCAATACGGAAAAAGTTAAAGAGTATTTGAATAAATTTCTTTTTTATTATGATCTGCCCGGATTGGCCGTTTCAATCGGTTATGGAGACAAAACTTATCTATGGGCTTTAGGATACCAAAATGCTCTGACGAAAGCACCTCTTCATACACAGCATATTTTTCATATGGGTTCGGTTACCAAAACTTTGGTAGGTACCTCTATTCTTCAACTGTGGGAAAAGGGTATTGTAGATTTAGAGGAAAAGCTGATTGCCTACCTCCCCTCATTTCAAATGGCAGATTCCCGCTATCAGAATATTACTTTGCGCCACCTTTTATCACATACATCCGGTATGCCTGATGTAGAAGATTACCATTGGGAATCACCTCAAACCGATGATACTGCCTTGGAGCGATATGTTTATTCAGATGAAGTAAAAAATGCACATCTATTATGGGCACCCGAAGAAGGAAAATTTTATTACAGCAACATAGCTTATGAAGTATTAGGCTTAGTGATTGCCTCTGTAACTAAAAAGACCTTTGAAGACTATGTAACTGAAAATATCTTCCGTCCCCTGGGAATGAATAATTCCACACTGCTGACTTTTCAGCGGGATATGACTGAAGTTTGTGCACCCCACATTAAAACCCAGGAAAACCAATTTGCTTTAGTACCTCATTTCCCTTACAATCGTTCCCACGGTCCAAGCTCTACCTTAACCTCTAACCTGGAGGATTTAGGTAAATGGGCAGAGGCTAATCTCCATAAAACCATATTAAAACCGGGAACCTATAAAACAGCTTGGGAAAAACAAGCCCTTGTTCCCAACAATGGAGAACATATCTGTCTTTCCTGGTTTTGCCGGAAGCAAAGCAATTACGTATTTTATGGCCATGAGGGAACGGATGACGGTTTCCGAACCAGCTTCTGGCTCTGTCCGGAATTAGATTTATATATTATAGTCTGTTCCAACCTGACAAAAGCGCCGGTAAAAAAAATATCTAAACAACTTTTTGATAATCTTAGCAACACAAATTAGATAATCTCATATATGCATTCATATAAAAAGCACAGCGCCGTTTTGACATCTGTGCTTTTTATATGTATTGATAGGTGGTTATTTGTTAATAGGTTCCAACATCGAACGTTGGTGAAGCATTTCTGCGTATTCCGAAGTTTTTTCCTCTAAGCCGGCCGGGAATTCGTACTTAACAAGTCTTTCAATATAGGGATCCGGATCGAAGGATTCGGGCCCATGGACTCCATCCAGGCGCCATATGCCTTTTGCAATCAATTCTAACATGATAACTGGGCTGACCCCGGTCTGTGCGACTACGGAATTTGTCCCATACTTTTTCATGCATTCCTGGTTGTCAGCGATTTGATAAAGGTATACTGATCTCCTCAAACCATCCTTTTTACCGG
>JAQUJQ010000146.1 GCA_028680875.1 Eubacteriales bacterium | reverse complement strand
TACCTGCGGCAATGAGGCAATGGTAGTAACAACTGCTTTTGAAGGGCAGAAAATAGCAATTCCTAGAAATGCGCACAAATCTGCACTGATGGGGCTCATTATAAGTGGAGCTGAACCTGTTTATCTTACTCCTGAATTGTCTAAGGAGTGGGGAGTCCAGGGTGGAATAACACCTGAGGATGTAGAAAAAATGTTTCAGGTTCATCCGGATTGCAAAGGTGTGATGGTGGTAAGTCCTACATACTACGGGATCTGCAGTGATTTACGAGGTATAGCAAAGGTTTGCCACGATCATTCCGCAGTACTTATGGTAGATGAAGCCCATGGCGCCCACATGTATTTTTCAGATCAACTTCCTGATGGAGCGTTGGTCCAGGGCGCAGACATGTGTTCACAAAGCATACACAAAGTAACAGGGTCTTTAACCCAAAGCTCAATGCTCCATGTAAGGTCAGATTTGGTAGATATTGATCGGCTTGAAACCACACTTCATATTGTTCAAAGCACAAGCCCCTCATATCTATTAATGACATCATTGGACTTGGCAAGATATGAGCTGGCAATTAATGGACAAGAGATGATCAGAAACGCCGTAGAATTGTCCGACTACGGAAGAGAAGAAATTAATAAAATAGAAGGTATAGTCTGCGTAGGTGAAGACCTCGTAGGAACAGCCGGAACGAAGGAGTTAGATACAACAAGGCTTATAATCAGTGCCAGGAAGTTAGGCATTACCGGTTTTAAATTAAAAAGCATGCTCTTTGAAGACTACAGTGTCGATGTGGAGCTGTCAGACTACATCAATGTACTGGCTATTGTAACCTTTGCGAATACAAGAGAAGACATCGACAGACTTATTTCTGCACTTAAAGACATTGCAAAGAAAAATAAAGACGGTAAAGAGATAGAAAATGAGATCTTTTTGCCTGAGGTCCCATCACGAATCTTAACTCCCAGAGAAGCATACTTCTCGGTTAAAAGGGACATACCCTGGAGCCAGGCCAAAGGTAAGGTTGCAGGTGAAATGATTGCACCGTATCCACCGGGAATCCCAGTTATATATCAAGGTGAAGTAGTGACAGATCAAGTATGGGATTATGTAGAAAAATATAGGGTTCGGGGGCGCCACCTTCATGGACCTGCCGATCCCAAGCTAGACACCTTTAAGGTGATTGAGGATGTACTGCAAAAGCGGTAAGGAAGGAGAAGAAAATGAGAGTAGTCGATCTAACACAGTTAATCTCGGAAGACATGCCGGTTTTCCCTGGGACTGAACAACCCAAACTCCAGGAAGCCAACACTATTGAAGTTGACGGTTTTAGAGAAACATTATTAATCATGTATTCTCATACCGGAACCCATATGGACACCCCCGGTCATATTGTTGTAGGGGCTACAACTCTGGATGAAATGCCTGCCGGCAATTTTGTCGGAAAAGCTGTAGTAGTTGATTGTACAGATTTAAAGGGAGACAATGCCTTGATTGACATGAGCTACATCAACAAAAACAGAAAAAAGATTGATGAAGCGGAGTTTGTACTTTTCAATACCGGATGGAATAAGAAGTGGGGTACACCCAATTATTTCGGAAGGTTCCCTGTAATTGATTCCGAGGTTACAGATTATCTGATTGGAAATAACAAAAAGGGTATAGGGGTAGATGTAATTTCAATTGAGCCCATCGATGCCTCGGATTTACCGGTACATCATAGAATTTTAGGGAAAGAGATGGTCATAGTTGAAAACCTAATGAACCTTGAGTTGTTGGGGGATGATCTTTTCACATTTTGTGCATTGCCTCTTAAATTCAAGAATTCCGACGGTGCACCTGTTAGAGCCATCGCAATACTGGAAGGTTAAAAGATTCAATAAAGGGGTGAACCAAGGAAGCGGTTCACCCCTTTTACTAAAATATCCCTGCATCCTATTTATAATTGGTAAAAATATATGACATTTTTAAAAAAAAATTCACTTGTAACTAGAGTTTTAGTACTTTTTATCATATTTAATATGATTTCTATTTTTGTGTTTACATTATTCATTTTTCAAAAGGATCGTCAAAAAACGATCCAAAACATCGAAACAACAATTCAGGAAATTGCCATGGAGAAAGCGGAAGTAATTAACCTTACCATGGATCACGCAGCAAATGAGTCGGAAAACTTAGCAATGTGGACGATGGAATACGTCAGTAACACTATTGATATGACTCTTCCTTCCGATTATCTTAAAAGTAAGGAAGGAGTACTCTATCGTAAAAAATCAGGAATTCAAAGGAGTGAAAGTCATAGCAGTATATTTTTTCCTGCAAACATACCTCTTAACAATGAAAGAATTCAAATTATAAACGCTACAGAGAAATTGGAGCCACAATTTAAAGCCTTATTTGAACGAACCAATTATTATCAGTGGGCCTATATAGCTACAGAAGACGGACTGCTTCGAATCTATCCATATTCGGGAATTGATATGTATAAGCCTTTCCATCAACAAAAGTACGATCCGTTCTATGTGGTGGCAAATGAGGAAAACAATCCGGAGCGTAAAACTGTATGGACAAAACCATATGTTGATTACTTGGGAACAGGATGGATGATTACATGTACCAGTCCTTTGTACCAGGGGGACAAGTTTTTTGGGGTTGCTTGTGTAGATGTTCGCTTAGATACATTGCAGAAGAATTTTCTTGCTGATTTTAGGCTTTCAGATACAGGCTTTGCTTATGTTCTGGATCGAAAGGGTGATATAATTTATCATCCGGATTTTTTGCCTGTAGGAGATAAGCAAGGTCAAATGTTTTTAACAAACATCATTCATGATACACATATTTCGAATGAATACAAAGGTGCACTGGAGAATATTTTATCCTCCGAAGGTGTGGGTTTTGTCAACTATTTTGACAGATCGAATAACGATAAAAAAAAGTTGATTGCTTACGCCCCGATTGAAGGGCAGGATTGGATAATTGCAGTTGAGATAGCCTATGACGATTATATGGCAATGGGCACTCTCAATACATCAAACTTTTTATTATATATATTAATAATATCGATTACTTTATTAATCTTTTCGATTTTCTTATATGAGCAATATTCAAAGCCGATTATAGCATTAGAAAAACAGGCACAAAATATTGCTAAAGGCAAGTATGAATTAATAGACAGTCCGTCAAATCATATGGAAATCAAAGCGCTATCCGATGCATTTAATATCATGTGCATTGAAATAAAAAGGTTTACAGAAAGTCTGATTCAGAAAAATAAAGAAATAGAAAGTATTTTCAATAGTATCGGCGGGTTGCTAATGATAATAAGCCCGGAATATGACATAATTATGTTAAACGAAAATGGCAAAAAAGCCTTTGAAAAAGGACTAAATCCAATAGGAGAAAAATGCTATTGTGCTCTTTTAAACGGAAGTGAGCGCTGTAAAGATTGCAAAGTCGAAAGGGTAATCAGAACAAAAAAGCCCGCATATAGCAGAATGGCGATTAAAGGAGAGTTTTTCAGTAACGGTTATTTCCCAATTCTAGATTTTGAAAAAGAAGTTGTAGAAGTGGTAATTCATAGTCAGAGGATAACAAAGAGCGTTCTTATGGAAAAAGAACTTCTACAGACGGAAAAACTGGCCGGAATCGGGCAAGTATCTTCGGCAATCGCTCATGAACTAAAAAACCCACTTGCTATAATAAGGGGATCATCCTACCTGTTAGAGGCATACACAAAGGAACTTGAAGACCCAAGGGTAGAGGAAGTCATACATACTATTTCTTCTACAGTTGAAAGTGCAGAGAAGACTATATATAATTTGTTGGATTTTTCCGGGCAGAGCAAAGGGAATCTGGAGTGGATTGATGTTACAAAAGTTATTAATCAGATTCTCTTTCTCTCAAACAGAGAGCGGATTCAAAAAAATATCATTACGGAAATGCAATTCGATACAGAACCATTATTGTTTTACGGCGAGGTTGAACCGCTAAAAATAATTATGCAGAATATTATTTCGAATGCGCTTAATGCATTGCCCGAGGAGGGTATACTTGTTATTCAAGGAAGATATATTAAAGACGAGAGACAAAAACTGGAACTTACCGTAAAGGATAATGGTTCCGGTATTCCGGAGCAGGTATTGGAGAATATTTACAACCCGTTTTTTACAACAGATACAACTGGAAAGGGAACAGGCCTTGGGCTTTGGATTACAAAGATGATGGTGAAAAAAATGGAAGGAGAAATCTTGATTGAAACCCAGGAAGGAAAAGGAACAACTTTTACAGTTAAACTTCCGGTTATAAAGGGAAAAAGAGGAATGAATGGAAGATGAATTATACAGAGAAAATACTATTGGTTGACGATGACAAAGAGCTATTAAAGGTTTTCAAACAGATTTTTATCATTAACGATTTTAATATAGAGGCAGTCTCAAACAGTCTGGAAGCTTTGGAAATCGTTAATTCTCAAAAAGTGGCAGTCGTCATTTCAGATATTATAATGCCTAAAATCGGAGGGATGGAACTGCTGTCAAAGATAAAAGAAGCAAGTCCTTCAACTGAAGTTATAATGCTTACGGCAGAAGGATCCGTTTCAGGTGCTGTTGAGGCAGTTCGCAGAGGGGCTTTTACATACATGGTAAAGCCGGCA
>JAQUJQ010000145.1 GCA_028680875.1 Eubacteriales bacterium | reverse complement strand
ATGACAGCTACTCCACGGCTTTACGACGATAATGCCAGAAGTAAAGCTGCTGAAGCCGAGGCCGTTTTATGTTCCATGGATGATGATGCTTTATATGGAAAAGAGATCCATCGCATAGGTTTCGGTGAAGCCGTGGAACGAGGATTACTTACAGATTACAAAGTCCTCATCCTAACACTGAATGATAAAGATATTCCCCCGGGTGTTTTGGAAATGTTCACCAAAGATCAAAAAGAAATCGATACAGACGATATCTCTAAAATCATCGGTACTGTGAACGCATTTTCCAAACAGTTCATTGGAGACGACGAACTCACGAAAAATACAGATCCGCTGCCGATGAAACGTGCCGTCGCTTTTTGTGCGAATATCGAAACTTCAAAAACAATCTCCTCTGTTTATAATTCGGTTTCAGAGTCTTATATCGACCAACTTCCTCAAGAGGAACAGGGAAATATGATCTCTCCCGTGGCCAAACATATGGATGGTACCATGTCGGCTCCGGTGCGTGATCAGTTGCTTGGCTGGTTAAAAGAAGATACCCGCGATAACGAATGTCGTATCATAACAAACGTTCGTGTACTCAGTGAAGGGGTGGATGTCCCCTCTTTAGATGCAGTGCTTTTCCTTTCAGCACGGAACTCACAGGTTGATGTTGTCCAATCGGTAGGACGAGTGATGCGAAAGTCTCCGGGGAAGAAGTATGGTTATATTATAATTCCTGTAGTAGTTCCTTTTGATGTAGATGCTAATGAAGCGCTCGACGATAACAAACGATACAAAGTAGTCTGGACTGTATTAAATGCGCTCCGGGCACATGACGACCGGTTCAATGCTACAATAAATAAATTAGACCTTAACAAGAAAAAACCGGCTAATATTCTTATAGGTAGGCCAGCGTATGGTTTTGATGAGGATGACAATCCTGTCCCGGCACAAGAGGCTCCGGAGAAATATGAAAAAGGAAGTAATCTGGCTAACCAGCTTGCACTGCAATTCGAGCAGTTACAGGAAGTTGTTTACGCTCGAATGGTAGAGAAGGTTGGGAGTCGACGTTATTGGGAACAATGGGCAAAGGATGTCGCCATCATAGCGGAACGGCAGATAGAACGAATTACCTATCTAGTTGAAAACCGCAAAGAACAGAAAAAAGCATTCGATAAATTTCTTGTTGGGCTGCAAAAGAACATCAACCCCAGTACTTCTGAACAGCAGGCAATCGAAATGTTGGCACAGCACATGATCACCAAGCCAATTTTTGAAGCCTTGTTTGAGGATTATTCTTTCGAAAAGAATAATCCAATTTCAGAAGCAATGCAAAAGATGCTTAATCACTTAGAAGGTGAATCTGTAGCGGATGAATCCGAGAAACTCCAAAGATTTTATGAATCTGTGCGTAAAAGAGTGGAAGGGATCGACAATGCGGAAGGCAAACAACGTATAATTATCGAACTGTACGATAAGTTCTTCAAAAACGCTTTCCCTAAAATGGCAGAACAATTAGGTATCGTGTATACACCGGTCGAAATTGTCGATTTCATCATATATTCGGTGGATGACGTACTGAAAAAGGAGTTCAACCGTTCCATTTCAGATGAGAACATTCATATCCTCGACCCATTTACTGGCACAGGAACATTCATCACACGTTTACTACAGAGTGGGCTTATCAAGGATGAAAATCTGGAAAGAAAATACAAAAACGAACTCCATGCGAATGAAATAGTGTTACTGGCTTATTATATCGCTGCGGTCAATATAGAAAACGCCTATCACGACCTGGTAGGGAGGGCCGGGGAAGGAACACCAGAGCAAAATTATGTACCCTTTGAGGGTATTGTCCTTACAGATACGTTCCAATTGGGAGAAACCGAAGAGAGCGAAGAACTTTTTTCAGAAACGTTTCCCCAGAATTCCGCCCGGGCAGCAAGACAGAAAAAGACTCCGGTACGTGTGATTATTGGAAATCCGCCTTATTCTGTAGGACAAAAATCAGCAAATGACAATGCGCAAAATCAGAAATACGCCAAATTAGACAACCGCATAGCACAAACCTATGTTGCTCAATCGTCAGCTGGCCTAAAAAATGCTTTATATGACTCATATATTAAGGCCTTCCGTTGGAGTACCGATCGGTTAAACTCAAACCATGGTGGTATTATCGCGTTTGTGACTAATGGAGCATGGCTTGACGGGAATAGTACCAATGGTTTCCGTAAAACAATTGAAAAGGAATTTTCCAGTATATGGGTTTTCAATTTGCGTGGAAATGCACGAACTCAAGGGGAATTAAGGAGAAAAGAAGCTGGCAATGTTTTTGATAGCGGTTCTCGTGCTCCCATTGCTATTACACTGTTAGTAAAAAACCCGGAGGCCACGAACAAGAAAGCCACTATCCATTATCACGATATTGGCGATTACTTAAATCGAGAAGAGAAACTTAAAATCGTTACAGGATTTGGTTCCATCGATAATCCCAAAATGGATTGGACTCAGATTAATCCCAATGAACATGGCGATTGGATAAGTCAAAGAAATAATTTATTCTCAACCTTTATCCCGATTGTTAAAAATGAAAACAAGAATTCTTCTTTTTTCAACTTTTATTCATGGGGCCAGAAATCAAATAGGGATGCTTGGGCAAATAACTCGTCGAGAAAAAAATTGCTCCAAAACATAAACAAGCTAATCGATTTTTATAATATTCAGCGAAACGAGTATCATTTAAATCCCGACAATGAGGATATAGAAGTAGAGGACTTCATTAATCCGGATCCTACTAAAATAAGTTGGTCAAGATCGTTAAGACGAAGGCTGAAGAATAATCAAGAACTAACTCCAACGGAGAACTGTATCATTTCTTTGTATAGACCCTTTTTCAAACAGTATCTCTATTATGAAAGAGATCTCATTGAAGAGATTGCAAGGGTGCCTCAACTCTTTCCTGCGGCAGATTATGGTAATCGTGTAATCTGCTTGACGGGGAAAGGAGCTTCAAAAGATTTTTCGGTATTAATGACGGATGCTATTCCAAATCTCGATACGATAGAAAAGGCGCAATGTTTCCCCCTGTACTATTACGAAAAAAATAATATTCAACAAAAATCGCTGTTCGATGACTCAAATGAGAATGAGTACATTCGCAGGGATGGAGTATCGGATTTCATTCTAAGTCGTGCCCATAAACAATACGGGAAAAATGTCTCGAAAGAAGATATCTTCTATTACGTGTATGGATTTCTACATAGTCCTGAGTATTGCATATCGTTTGCCAACGATCTTAAAAAAATGTTGCCGAATATTCCTCTCGTTGATGACGTCCGTCATTTCTGGAAATTCAGCAGAGCTGGCAGGCAGCTTACTGAACTTCATATTAATTACGAGAGTATACCCCCATGCCCGAATGTAACAGTTACCGGTGATGATATCGGTTATTTCAAAGTACAGAAAATGAGATTTCCCAAGAAAGGGCAAAAAGACACCATCATTTTCAATAGCAAGATTACCATATCCAACATTCCCGACAAAGCGTATGAGTACATCGTGAACGGAAAATCTGCCATTGAATGGATTATGGAACGCTACCAGGTTACAGTCGACAAGAAAAGCAAAATTAAAAATGACCCCAATGATTGGGCCAACGAGACAGGAAATCCCCGTTACATTCTCGATTTACTACTAAGTGTGATTAATGTCAGTCTCCAAACGGTTGATATTGTCAATCAATTACCTGAACTCAATTTTCACGGTATGGAAGCGAGCGATTAAGTGTAACCAAGACAAACTTGAGATAATAAAGGGAAATTGTCATGAAAACTAAACAATGTAATGATACACAAATAGAACAATGGGGAGTTGATGCTGTTGCAAATGCACTTTCCGTGACAGATACTTTACAACGTTTCTTTAAAGAAAATGACAAGACTCCTTTGTGGGATGGGGAAATTTTTATCTATAAAAATAATGGCTGGAAAAATGAAAATTTTATTGGTAAAGTAAGTGTCCAGTTAAAAGGTAAATTAGCTACAAAAGAAGAACTCTCAAAAGAAATAATTTCATATCCGGTTGGAATTGTTAATTTAGAGAATTACAAAAAGAATGGAGGAACAATATACTTTGTTACTCAGATTAATAAAAGAAATACATCTCAAAAAGTTGTTTATTACGAAACTCTTACACCTCAAAAAATAAGTACCTATATAAAAGGGAAAGAGCAACAGGAATCATGTACAATCAAACTCAAAAGACTTCCAAAAAATAAATATAAGATACAAACTATTTTTCATAATTTTTATCCAAATAGCCGCTTTGGTAATATTCCACCTATTAGCTTAGATGAATTGTCGACAAGGAAAGATGTGGTGAAGATCACCTCAAGTATAATGGAATTTTTACCTAAAAACAAGAAAATATCTCCCATAGATGTATTGCTTAATAATGAAGTATATTGGACTGCAGAATTATCAAATAGTCCAATCCCTATCCCCATTGAATTAACTCCTGACATGCAGCTTGCTTTCGTTTCTAAAGACGGGTTGCCATCAATTATTGTTAACGGTGAAAAATATGATAACTATTTATCCATTACACGAACAAGAAGTTCTACTATCTTTAAGTTTGGAGAAAGTACGACATTGACTATCCAGGAAAACACCAGAAAAGCTAATATAAAATA
>JAQUJQ010000144.1 GCA_028680875.1 Eubacteriales bacterium | reverse complement strand
CCTCCCTTGATCTGACCGGCAACCGTTGTAAACACATTCAGGCTGCCATCGGCGTGCAGGTCCTCACCATAACGTAGGGTGATTTTTGTGCCTTTAGGACCTTTTACCTTAATCCTGGCGACACCGGCAAAATTCTGTCCCATATCCGCGATAAAAACCCCTGGTCGGGATTCGTAAATCCTGACAGGTTTCACGGTTTGTGTGACACGTATAGGTGGTTGCCTTTGCGCGGACATCACACCCGGAGGATCAGACATAACCGCCGCAGGTTTCCAGCCTTTAGTACTTGTGCCCGCGATATTCCAATCCTTAATCTCCAGATTGGCATTATATAATTCTCCCAAATATACGTTATTCCGGATTACAGGACCTGGAGAGGTTTCCCAACTGGCATCCGTGGGTATGATCTCTGTGCTGCCATCCTGGAACTCAAGACGTATCATCCCTTTCACCGAAGGTCTTCCGGTAAAAAGAGCTTCCCGCATATTGATACTACCCCAGAATCGAAGAGGTAGCGGATTGTACCAACCATTTCCAAGCATTATGCCGGCCATGTTTGATCCTTCCGACAAGTAATCAGTTATATCATATATTGAATAAAGTACTCTTTCCTGGTAGGATGTCCAACCGGGATCCAACACCTGATTGCCTATACGATGACCATTCAGGTATGCTTCGTAATAACCCAGTCCGCTGATATACAATCTGGCGGTACGGAGTTGTTTCGTTATATTAAAGGACTTCCGTAGCAGCGGCATGGGGTCATCTGTGTAAAAATCTTCATCACGTGTGGGAAGTTCTTTCCCATCACCAATCCACGCAGCCTCCCATTCGTCGGATGGCATGACAGCTGTTTCAAACCAGTTGACATCACTCCAGGCTGATCTTTTTCCATCCTTGTCATACGTTCTTACACGCCAGTAATACCTGGTGTACGACTGGAGCATGTTACCATCATAAGGGATATGTATACTCTGTGAAGAGTTGATTTTTCCGGTGTCCCATACATCTCCCCTGTTCTTTTGAATAGTATTCAGACTCGATGAGACAATGATTTCATAAGCTGTTTGTTTCTGATTCTTCTTTTGGGATACAATTTTCCAGCTGAACCGAGGATTTTCATTGTCGATTCCCAGGGGATTGTGCTCGTATTCACAGATTAATTCCACCGGGTGAAATGCGGATGATGCACCGGTATAAGATTCACAGCTTATGTGAGTGATTAATAATAGTAAAACCAGTGCTTTCAATTTCAAAATATTCATTGGTTGTTCAGTTGAGAAAGTTATTTTGAATGAGGGTCATTCATTTTGTTGATAACGATAAGCGGACAGCTGACAGTTGTGAGATATACGGGCCCACGGGTATAGGATGGGGGAGACAGACACTCATAAGGCGCATGAAAGGTGTCGCCTTTACGGTAATCATTCTCCCTGAGATCAGTAATATACTCTTTCACCAATCTTGCGGCAGCTTTTTTATCCACTAATGAAATGGCATAGACAACCCATCCTGTCGGCGTACCCCAATAAGCCCCATTTTGATAGGTGTTGATTGGTACTTTTGCTGTTTCCCATGCAGTTTCATTGTTGAAATCCTCGCCATGAATTATGTGACGAATGTTACCGCGGTAAGCCAATTTATCATCCAGATATGCATTGAGCAGATGTGAGCAGGCTTTTTCCCGGATATCCTCTTTCAATATTCCTTCATAGATTGCCAAAGCTGTAGCCCAGACATCCGGTTGTCTGCTTTTACCGGTGGATGCTCTCAACATTCCCTCCTCGTTCATGAAAGTTACAGGAATAGCATCTTTAATGGTGGTTGCAATGGCTCTGTACACTTTGGCTCTGGCGGGGTTGTTAAGCTTTGTGAACAATTCAGACAACTGTAATGCTGCACGGTATTTCAGAATAGAGGTGTAACATAAATGTCCGGTAATCTGAATGGCATCTCTAAAACCGAAATCAACACCCAGAAACTGTTCAGTTGTATAGACCAGATGATTCTCCGGATCGGAAGGAGGAACACGGAAGGCTAGTTCTATTCTGTCAATCAGTTTTATGCCATCTATTGTTTGATTCAACAAGTTTATGTCGCCACTATTTCTTACATAGTAATCGACCATGTGAATAAAAAAGAATTGATCTCCATAAGGGGGGAAATATCCGTACTGTGACTCATTTGATCCTTGTAGATCATAGTCGTATGTACCGGGAAAATAAATAGGTCGACTGCTCTCAACAAGAATATGATCGGCGATGGCACCTAACGGCACAATGCCATTTCCTTGTTTAGTAATCCAGGTTTGATTGCATTGTGTTTTAGCGGTTAATAGAATCATGTGCACTTGCTCCTCGTTACTTACGAATCCAGTTTCAAGACTCATGGCGTAATCCCGAATCCAGAAAGCAGGATACGTTTCGCGTCCACCGGGACGGATGAGGGTACCTCCGGTGTTGTTTGTTCCAAATGGATCAGGAAGTTTTTGTAATGGATAGATTCTGGAGCTCTCCATTACATCTCGGGTAAGTGATTCGAGAAAACGATAATCATCTTCAGAAATAAGTTTATTTGTCTGTGCAAAAAGTGAAATAAGCACAAATTGAAAAAGTAGTGTAATTATTGTTTTTTTCGACATAAAATAGAATATTTTGCAATCGATCAAACATTAACTAGAGAGAGAAATTCCCTCCCTAGTCAATGTTCGTCAAGTGATAAAGTTTAATTATTCTTTCACCAACTCTACCTTTTTTAAGACAACCTCTTGGGCATGATCAATATTTGCCACTAATCCTAAACTTACAACGGTAGGGGAACCAAGTGTAAACATACATTCAATAACATCATTTTCCGCTGGTCTTGGATTAGAAATAATTCGAAAATAACCTAGTGCATCGGACTCAACTTGATCTATGTCAGACAGTTCATAACCAGCACTGACAACCAAATAAGCTTTGTTCAGGGTGGGCGAGACACTCTTTAGAGTTGCTTTGAATTTATAATTACCGGGCTGCAGCAAAATAGTTTGATAAATTTTCCCATTGGCAAATGATCCTACAGGACTGTATCCGTCCCAGGCCCACAAAGCTAGTGCATTTCCGTTTGCATTGTCCACGTTTCCGTTTTGTGCGGCAGCATTATTGGTTGTCCATACTGTAGGAGTAGCGAAACGTCCATCATGCCAAAAACCCCGGTTGGTGATCTCAAATGGAAGAACAGTGTTTTTTAGTTCTGTTGGAAAAATAACCTCATCGGTTGCTTTCTCGGTATAGAAAGTATCAATCGCGGTTGTATCTGGCATGAACAACGACCGGTATAAAAATGGGTAAGCTGGATTAAAATCATCAATCAGAGCAGATGATTCATCACCAGGCATAAAATAGACTTTTTCATTTCCTTCTTCATCAGAATAGAATATTTCCACACCTAATTCCGTTTCATTCCCATCATACCACTCCAGTGTTAATCCATTGGAGGACATCAACTTTTTTTTAATCACTCTGTTCATCAGAGAACTCTCATAGTTCTCCCCGTAAGATGATTCTTCAATCTCCACAGGAATTGATTTATTGCCAGATTCATCATATGAGATAATTTGAAAATTGTACATGGTTTCCTCAAGATTGTTTATGATAACACTAATAGTATCAATACTATAATCGTTATGAGAACTTGCCGGAACGATTACAGAGTCCTTTTCTGCGCTCTGACTATACACCACCTTGTAATTGGTTATTCTTGGATCAACTGAAGTCCAGCTTAACTGAATCCTGTTTTTTCCGGGAAAGGCGGTTAAAGAATCCGCTTTCTGCAAATAAATAATCTCTCCGCCTTCCAGATACATTTTGTATTCATCTGGATCAGAACAACCAATGAGTGAGACTAAAAGTGCAATAAAAATGTAGTTTATTTTATTTTTCATATTATTTTTCATATTATATTTACTTATTTCTCTTCTGATCCCCAGAAACTAACTTCCATTATAAACCACTGATTCTTAGCTCCACTCCACGTTTCCAGGATTTTTAAACGAATATACTTCACAGGAGGAATATTGGAAGGGAAAGTAAACTCCTCCCCATCTGCTATTAATTGTATGTCTTCGGAAGACAATTGGCCAATGGGTAATCCGGATGGTTTAACTGATTCTACTGTCATCAGGTATGTCCAGGAGCTATCCCACAATCCATCAGGATTGGGATCAGTGCTTCCCCATATTTCCATCTTCTTTATATTACGATCCGCAAATTCCAATCCGTAATTTTTTCTCTGCCAATATCTGAAACGGCTGAGTTTTGCATTTACACCTAAATCAAAAGTTATCCATTGCGGCCATCCGGCTCCATTGGTATGAAATCCCTGACCCTCACCAAAGCCTCCATCCCACAATTTGTCAAGTGTCCATCCAAATGCCGAGGGTTCATCAGTTGGAAGATTCCATACTCTGAATTTTGTTCTATCCAATTTTTCCTCATATAACGGTTTTAGTTCTTGAATGAGTGTATCAGATATATTGTTCCAACGATCACGAATATAAACACCGAAAGTTGTGGGAATTGTATCAAGATTTCGTTGAGACAAGGTCCCCTTCATCTTTTTAGTATAAAGCGTTTCTCCATTATTCCAAAATCCAGTTGAATCAATATGTATGAGGGTGATTGCTAAATCAGCTTCGTCCGGGT
>JAQUJQ010000143.1 GCA_028680875.1 Eubacteriales bacterium | reverse complement strand
CTTGCATGCGGACGTACCATTAAGGGTAATGTGGCATTTCTGGGTGGACCGTTATCCTTTTTATCTGAATTGAGGAAGCGTTTTATTGAAACTTTATCTCTGACAGATGAACAAGTCATTTTCCCACAGAATTCCAAGTATTATGTAGCAATCGGGGCTGCTATCCTTTCTGAAAAATATAATAAAAGAAGTATAAAATCCGTTTTGAATAGTCTCAAGAAAGCTAATCAAAATCAACTTTCTTTAAGCAAGCATCTACCTCCTCTTTTTAAAAATCAAGAGGAATATCTGGAATTTCGAGAAAGGCACAAAAGGGATAAAATAAAACGAGGAGAGGTCAAAAATGCTCGGGGGCAGCTATATCTTGGCATTGATGCGGGGTCTACAACTACAAAGGCAGCTTTAATCGATGAAGAGAAACATCTTCTTTATTCCTTTTATCAAAGCAACGAGGGAAAACCCTTGGAAACAGCCATTACCATGTTGCAGGAACTTTATAGCTTGCTGCCGGATGAAGCTTTCATTGCAAAAACCACAGTAACCGGATATGGGGAAGGACTGCTTGGTACTGCTCTTAATGTAGATTTAGGTGAGATCGAAACAATAGCTCACTATAAAGCGGCTGAAGAATTTATGCCTGGTGTAGATTTTATTCTTGATATCGGCGGTCAAGACATGAAATGTATAAGAATAAGGGACAATGCCATTTATAATATTATGCTGAATGAAGCTTGTTCATCGGGTTGTGGGTCCTTCATAGAGACCTATGCAAAATCTGTGAATATGGAAGTGGAGGAGTTTGCAAAGGAAGCACTCTTTGCGGAACACCCTGTAGATCTTGGAACCAGATGCACCGTATTTATGAACTCCAAAGTAAAACAGGCTCAAAAGGAAGGGGCAACAATTGGTGACATTTCAGCAGGCCTTTCTTATTCTGTGATCAAAAATGCTCTCTATAAGGTAATTAAACTTCGTAATCCGGATGAGACAGGTGAAAAAGTTGTAGTTCAGGGAGGGACTTTTTTAAACGATGCTGTACTGCGAAGCATCGAACAAATAGTCGGGAAAGAAGTTGTTCGTCCTGATATATCCGGGATAATGGGAGCTTATGGTGCTGCATTGATTGCTAAAGAAAATTATAAGGAAGGGAAACGCTCTACCCTGATATCCTTAGAGGAGATTAAACAGTTCAAGGTTAAAAATTTACATGCCAGATGTAAGGGCTGTGAAAACAACTGCCTTTTAACCATCAATGAATTTGCGGACGGAAATCGGTTTATTACAGGAAATCGTTGTGAAAGGGGGGCTGGAAAAGAAAAGCAGGGAGCGGATATTCCCAATCTCTTTGAGTACAAGCTTCAAAGACTTTTTGCTTATCAGCCTTTAGAAAACCATAATGCCCCCAGAGGACTCATCGGTATTCCAAGGGTTTTGAATATGTATGAAAATTATCCCTTTTGGTTTACATTCTTTACGAAATTGGGATTTAGAGTGATTTTGTCGCCTGTATCTTCAAAACTGATTTATGAAATGGGCATGGAAACAATTTCTTCAGATACCGCCTGTTATCCGGCCAAACTGGTTCACGGTCATATTAAATGGCTGATTCAAAAGGGTGTAAAAACAATCTTTTATCCGAACATCAATCATGAGTTACAAGAGGATGTCACTGCACCCAATCATTATAATTGCCCCATTGTTGCTACTTATTCAGAAGTAATAGCAGGAAACATGGATGATTTAATTCGGGAAAACGATGTAACTTATTACCATCCTTTCCTGCCTTATGATCATAATGGCCGTTTGGCTTCCAGGCTTTATCATATTTTTGAGGAATTCTCTATCAGCAAAAAAGAACTTAAAGAAGCAATTGCAGCCGGACGCAAGGAGGATAAAGCATTTAAAGAAGAAATTAAGGTCAAAGGGGAAGAGGCGTTAAGAATCATTAAGGTGAAAGGGATACGGGGTATTATATTAGCGGGAAGGCCATATCATTTGGATCCGGAAATCAACCATGGTATTGATAAGTTAATTAATTCTTTTGGTTTGGCAGTATTGACAGAGGATTCAGTCTGTCACCTTGCAGATTTTAAGAGGCCTGTTCGCGTTCTCGATCAATGGATGTATCACTCAAGGCTCTATAAGGCAGCTGAGGTTGCAGGCGATAATGAAAATTTAGAGCTTGTTCAGTTAAATTCCTTTGGTTGCGGTCTTGATGCAGTAACCACAGAACAGGTAGAGGAATTATTGAGGAATCGAAATAAACTCTATACAGTCTTAAAGATCGACGAAGGTTCTAATTTAGGAGCTGCCAAAATTAGAATCCGTTCGCTTAAAGCGGCGATGAATGAACGAGATAAGAATCATATAAAACCGAAACCCAATGGCAAAGCTTATGAAAGAGTTAAATTTACTGAATCGATGAAACAAGAGTATACTATTTTGATTCCTCAGATGGCTCCCATTCATTTTCAGTTTCTTGAGACAGCTTTACGTTGTGAAGGCTATAAGGCTGTTCTTATATCTGCTGTAAACAAAAATGCAGTAGAGGAAGGACTCCGGTATATAAATAATGATGCATGCTATCCTACTATTGTGGCTTTGGGACAGATTATCAATGAATTAAAGACAGGGAATTATGATTTGAATCGTACAGCTGTCATACTCTCTCAGACCGGTGGCCAATGCAGGGCCAGCAATTATATTTCTTTGTTACGTAAGGCTTTGGTAGACCTGAAGATGGAGCAGATACCCGTTATATCTTTGAACGCTGTTGGTTTGGAGACTAACCCGGGGTTTAGCTTTACTTTTAAACTTCTTAAACGGGCGGGAATGAGTTTGGTTTATGGTGATGTATTTATGCGGGTTCTATTTGCCACCAGGCCTTATGAAAGGGAAACCGGTTCAGCCAATGGACTTTTTAAAAAATGGTCTGCCATTGCAATGAAAAACATCGAGAATGGCAGTATGAGAGATTTTAAGAAAAATATCAGGAACATTGTAAAAGATTTCGATGAACTACCATTATTAGAAATTAAAAAGCCAAAGGTTGGTGTAGTAGGAGAGATTTTAGTTAAATACCATCCTGTAGCTAATAACGATATTGTCGGTATCATAGAGGCAGAAGGTGGGGAAGCTGTAGTTCTGGACATATTGGATTTCTTTCTTTATGGCTTTTATAGCAAAGAATATAATTTCAAGAAGTTATCCGGGAGTTATAAAAGTATGGTAACAAACATGCTATATATAAAGGTAACTGAATGGATTCGTTCTGATGCAAGAAAATCGTTGAATCAAAGTAAACGATTCCATGGTCCTATACACATAAATGAAATGGCAAAAAAAGCAAAGAAAATAACTTCTTTAGGAAATCAATGTGGTGAAGGTTGGCTTTTGACCGGAGAAATGGTGGAATTGTTGGATAGTGGAATTACTAATATTGTATGTCTTCAACCTTTTGCTTGCTTACCGAACCATGTTACCGGAAAAGGGATGATGAAATCTCTAAGAAAATACAATCCATTAGCAAATATTGCCGCTATTGATTACGATCCGGGAGCCAGTGATGTTAATCAGTTGAATCGGATCAAGCTGATGATGGCGACGGCCTATAAAAATATGGATTTAGATACTAATTTGTGTTAAAATAGTAAATAAGTAAGCGGACTCGGAGGTGGAAGGAGAGAATTATGGGTAGACATGGAACCATTGCCGGCAGAAAAGCCGCACAGGATTCAAGGAGGGCACAACTCTTTACCAAATATGCTCGGGCAATTACAGTCGCTGCAAAAACAGGGGGCGATCCTGAATACAATATAATGTTAAAGCATGCCATTGATAAAGCGAAGGCTATTAATATGCCGAATGATAACATTACACGGGCAATTAAAAAAGGAACCGGAGAGTTAGATGGCGAAACTTATGAAAACGGTAGTTTTGAGGGCTATGGGGCAAGCGGTGTAGCGGTAATTGTGGATATTTTGACCGACAACAGAAACAGAACTGCTTCTGCTATTAAACATATCTTTGATAAATATGGCGGTAATTTAGGGGTGCCCGGTTGTGTATCCTATATGTTTGAACGAAAGGGTATCATATTGATAGAAAAAACTGATGCCATTGAAGAGGATGCACTTATGGAAGCTGCTTTAGAAGCAGGAGCGGAAGATATTATAATTCATGAAGATAGTTTTGAAATTCAAACTACAACAGAGGATTTTAATGCCGTAAACGAGGAATTAAAAAAAATCGGGTATGATTTTGTTGAGGATGATATTGAATACATACCTTCTATGGAAGTCGCACCTCAAGAACAGGATATAAAAAATCTAAAAAAAATGATTGAATTACTAGAGGAAAATGACGATGTTCAAAACGTCTATCATAATTGTTCCATTGATTTGGAAGAACAGTAAACAACTACCTTCTTGTATTTTTTATAGATTTGTATTATAATTAGTTAAAGAAAAAAGTTATTCCAAAATATACCCAATGATACTTAGCATAAGGACAAGGGAAACCATCATAATATAAATATAATCCTGAGGTGCTCGTTAAGGTTGTGTAATTTAACCTACATTGAGTTCACGGGATCTTGAGTTTTCGACGCCTATGTCAGGCCTCCTGCGAGTGGAAGACAGAAGCCAGAAACAGAGAACCCACCTATCTTTAGATAGGGTGTGAATTATAG
>JAQUJQ010000142.1 GCA_028680875.1 Eubacteriales bacterium | reverse complement strand
CTATAGAATTGACTGGCGCCGCCAAAGCAGGATTTCCCTGCGGCAAATGTTGTGGATGGTAACAGGAAGACTGCTAACATGCATAAGACTATAACGTATTTACTGCTCTTTCTCATATTATTTCCTCCCAGAATCGAATGGAGTTCAAGCTTGAACATGTTTAAAATAAGTATAGGGGTTCTTTTTCTCAAAAAGAACCCCTCAAAATCTTCCAATTACCAATTTCCTTATATGTTAAGTGCTTCCAATACCTGATTTGTGTTGCTTAAATCCGGGAAAAAGTAATCCGGATTACAACTGACCAACGTTTCATGATCCACCCACCCGGTAGCCACAGATATACTCCTGATTCCCATCTTTTGAGCACTGTAAATATCGTACGTACTATCTCCGATTAAATAAATTTGTTCCCTTGGAAAGAACGTGTTATATTGTTTTTCTGCATAAGAAATGCACCTATTTGCTGCATCCCACTTTTCGCCGGGGTCATCACCGAAACCACCTAGATTAAAATAGGAATATAATCCTACTGAGTTTAGCTTGGCTTCCGCCCCAATCCGAAGATTGCTTGTCAGCAATGCATTGATGGAATGGGGGTGTTTATCTATAGCATCTAATACGGAAACTACACCCGGGAGGACTTGTTTGGTATTATTCTCTTCCAGGATTTCAATCAGCACCTCATGATAGTGCTTAATGATAGAAGACAGATCCTTCTGATCGATGCCAAAAGTGGCCATGATCCCGCTAATTAGCATAAAATCCATTGAACTTCCCACATCGGCCATACGGAAGGCATCCATAATCCCATAGAGCTCGTAAAAAGTCCGGTTTAATGCTTTTCTCCCATCGCTGCCACAATGCATCAGAGTACCGTCAATATCCCAGAAAACCAGTCTGTTAACCATTAAGGTAAGATTTCGCACCCTTCCAGACTATCGGTCAATTCATCCAGATCGGCGCTGACACTGACCACAAAGTCCAGTTCATAGAGACGGGAGATATTTTTGAGTCTGGTAAAAAACTCTTTCAGATCCGGGATATGGACATCTTTATTATGGAGAAGTCCATCTATAAAAATGACCTCAATATCATGATCCGAGCTGATGATTCCGTATATGAAACCGGTATATTCATCAATGTTCGTTACGTATTCGTATTCCGTCATACATACTACTCTAATCTTATATTTAAGGTCATACACCAATTTATGATTTTTACTTATAAACACGATGCTCCCACTGCTGGTATCCACCATGTCATTGGCCATTTGAACCATCCGTTTTGTTTTACCGGATCCTTTGTGGCCCACTAATAATTTAACCAATGGAATCGCCCCCTTTTCTCCTTTTCTTTTATTATACACTACCCATCAAACGGGAGCAAGGCAAGAATCTGCGATTTCATACCTTGCTTTGCAAGCGCAATTGCCCACAGGCTGCATCAATATCACTTCCCATTTCTCGACGGATGGTGGCCTGAATTCCCTTACGTTGAAGAATGGCCAGAAATTCCTCTGCTCCTTTTCTTTCTACTCCTTTAAACTCCCGTTCATCTACGGTATTAAGAGGAATCAGGTTCACATGGCATAACATAGAAGCAAGTCTGGCCGCTAACTCTTCTCCATGGCTTTTTTTATCATTGACTCCTCGTATCAAAGCATATTCAAATGTAACTCGGCGTCCTGTCCTTTTTGTATGTTTTACACAGGTTTCTAATAGAAGATTCATAGGGTATTTTTTATTGATCGGTACCAATTCATTACGTATTTCATTATTTGGAGCATGTAGTGAAACTGCCAGATTTACCTGAGGATAGTCTTGACCGAAAGCCTCGATTTTGGGAACAATACCGCATGTAGATACAGTAATGGCCCGCATACTTAGATTGAGGCCTTCCTTTGTGTGAATCAGATCAATAAACCTGCATAGGTTTTCATAATTATCAAATGGTTCTCCCGTACCCATGACAACTACATTCCCTACCTTTTCCCCAGTATCACTTTCAATAGCAAGAATTTGATCCACCATTTCTCCCGGTGAGAGATTATCCTCAAAACCGGTCATAGCAGATGCACAAAAACTACAATTCATCCGGCAACCGGCCTGTGAGGAAATGCAAACAGTATTTCCAAAATTATATTTTAAGAAGACACTTTCTATAGCATGGCCACTTCTGAGAGCAAACAAATATTTCCGGGTTCCATCTTTTTTTGATTTTTGAAATCTCTTAATTTCAAGTTTTTCAATAAAAGCGACTTCCTCTAATTTTTCTCTCAATTCCTTAGACAAGTTGGTCATTTCTTCAAACTGATAAATTCCTTTGTACATCCATTGAAAGATTTGTTTTGCCCGGTACTTCTTCTGACCTATGCTTTCAATAAACAGACCCAACTCTTCCGGAGTCATGCTTTTGATGTCCGCTTTCATTCCTTCTCCTTTTAATTCTTTAAGCTTTGAAGTGGTGCGGGTATCCGCCCCCCTCGAGAAATCATTCCAGCCGGTGAAGATTGATTGATTTTCATTACCGGTCCGCCTCCCAAAAGGCCGCCGAACTCCAATTCTTCCCCTTCTTTTTTTCCGATAGCAGGGATTATCCTTACTGCAGTAGTTTTTGAATTGACCATCCCAATGGCGGCTTCATCGGCAATGATGCCGGCAATCACTTCTGAAGATGTATCCCCGGGAATCACGATCATATCTAATCCTACGGAGCAAACGGCTGTCATAGCTTCCAACTTTTCCACAGTAAGATTACCGGATCTAACTGCTGCTACCATCCCCTCATCCTCAGTAACAGGAATAAAAGCTCCGGACAACCCTCCCACATTGGAGGATGCCATCACTCCTCCTTTTTTTACCGCATCATTTAAAAGTGCCAAAGCAGCAGTGGTACCAAATGCTCCACAGCTTTCCAGGCCAATCTCTTCCAAAATATGAGCCACCGAATCACCGACAGCCGGTGTAGGTGCGAGAGACAGGTCTACAATTCCAAAGGGGACTCCCAAACGATGAGAAGCTTCGCTTCCTACCAACTGGCCCATACGTGTAATCTTAAAGGCGGTTTTTTTAATGATGTCGGCTATCTGGGTTAAATCCAGATCCTTATCTGCCTTGGCTAAGGCCGCACGGACCACACCCGGCCCGGAAACCCCTACATTAATCACACAATTGGGTTCACCTGGACCATGAAAAGCCCCTGCCATAAATGGATTGTCCTCCGGAGCATTACAAAACACCACCAGTTTAGCTGCCCCGATACATTGGCGATCTGCAGTCAATTCAGCGGTTTCCCGTATCACTTTCCCCATGGTCCGTACTCCATCCATATTGATCCCGGATTTCGTGCTTCCAATGTTTACTGAAGCACAGACATATTCAGTTGCTGACAAAGCCTTCGGAATAGATTTCAACAATTCCTCATCTCCGGGAGAAAATCCTTTGTGAACTAAAGCCGAATAGCCGCCGATAAAATTCACTCCGACATCCTTTGCAACCCGGTCCAATGTCAAAGCATATTTGACCGGATCTCCTCCGGAAGCTCCCGCCAACATGGCAATGGGCGTTACGGAAACTCGTTTGTTAATAATAGGGATTCCATATTTTTGTTGAATATCATTTCCCGTTTTTACCAAATTATTTGCACAGTTATAAATCTTTTTATAGACCTTCTCACAAGAGCGATCCACATCTTCGTCACAACAATCCAACAGGGAAATCCCCATAGTAATCGTACGAATATCAAGGTTTTCCTCCTGAATCATCGTGATGGTCTCTATTATGTCATTAAAATTCGGCATCATTTATCTCCTTATGAACCGTCCCTACTTCTCCTAATTTTGTTAAATTCTATGCATGGAATTGAAAATATCCTCATGCATTACTTGTATCTTCATACCCATACTATTGCCTTCCAAATCTTTTCGTAAGTCTGTCAATTCACAGTTTAAGTTGGAAATATCAACCACCATCATCATTACAAAAAACTCCTGTAGTACAGATTGAGTCACCTCTATCACGTTAGCATTGGCTTTGGCACAGATAGTACTGACCATGGCCAGGATTCCGACCCGATCTTCTCCAATAACTGAAATTACTGCTCTCATGCTTCCCTCCTATACTCTTTCCACATCAATGCCGGTCTTATGACCATTTAAATCATAGGTAATCAGATCTTGGCCCTTTTCGATCAGTTCCAACGCTAAGGTTTCTTTCATAATATAATCCCTGTGTATCTTTAGAGCTTTTTTCACTTCATCGTTACCGTGATAATAAATGCGAATCCGGTCCATCATCTCAAAGTCCTTTTGCTTTCGCATCTGCTGCACCTTGGAAATCATTTCCCGGGCCAACCCTTCACATTGCAATTCATTTGTTATGGTTGTGTCCAAGACAACAAAAGTTCGATTTTCCATAGCAATTGCAAAGCCTTCCTTGGCACTGATCTTAATTTCCACGAAATCTTTTTCCACCGTCACAGGTTTCCCATCTATATCTATGACAATCCGGCCGTCATTTTCTAAAGCAGCAACTGTAGCAACCGGATCCGCTTTGGCAATAGCTGAAGCAAAGGCTTTAATTTTACTTCCCAATATAGGTCCTGCCACCTTGAAATTAGGTTTAAGGCTTAGATTCATAAAGGTATCCAAATCCTTTTCAAAGACAACTTCTTTTACGTTTAATTCTTCCATGATTAAATCGG
>JAQUJQ010000141.1 GCA_028680875.1 Eubacteriales bacterium | reverse complement strand
CGGATGTTGCTGGATTAATCAATGATGTGCTTGTAGAATTTGTATTACAAGGTATTAAGTACACAAAAATTGATGGACAGGAATTCTATCTGCAGGAAGTATTTCCTGATGAAGAATTAACGGGTGATTTAGTTAGTGAGCTGGTGAAAAGCGATAGAAGTGTATATGAGTATAACCGATATGATTCCGACGTTGAAAGAGATTTTGCAAAGGCTCTTCAATTAGATGATAGTGTTGTGGTTTATACAAAACTTCCTACAAAGAAATTTACTGTTCCTACACCAGTAGGTGAATATTCACCAGACTGGGCTGTGGTTATCAAGAAAAATGAAGGCTTAAAACTTTACTTTATAGCTGAGACAAAAGGAACAACAAAAGTAAAAGAATTAAGAGGTATAGAAGGACTTAAAGTACAATTTGGAGAAAAGCGATTTAAGGATGTTGGCGGTGCGGGTTATATTATCTCCAATAAAAAAGAAGGATTCTCAAAAGAAGCATTAAGATATACCGACAGTGAAGGAAAAACACAATTAGTATAAGGTTTTATAAATATATCTCAATACAAATGAGTTAAAAATTGAAGAAAGGGAGTGAATCGATGGAACACCTTGAAAAATTAGATTTATACCAAAATGTAATTAATGAATTAAGACCATTTGAGGGTGAAATGCTCAAGCAGATAAAAGATTTTTATCGTATTGGATTAACATGGACATCCAATGCATTAGAAGGTAATTCTTTGACTGAAAGTGAAACAAAAGTTTTAATAGAAGATGGATTAACGGTTGGAGGAAGACCACTTAGAGATATGATTGAAGCTGTAGATCATGCAAAAGCATATAACTATATGTTTACTTTGATGGGTAATCAGAAAATTGCAGAGCAAGATATCCTTTATATCCATAAATTGTTTTATCAAAATATTGATGAAGATTTTGCGGGAAAATATCGTGATATTCCTGTCTTTATTTCCGGATCAGATTATCCGGTTTGTAAGAAAGAAAATATTGATAGTGAAATACATGATTTATGTGAGTGGATAAAGACAGAGAGAAAACAATATCATCCAGTGAAATTTGCAGCATTGCTCCATAAAAAGTTAGTATTTATTCATCCCTTTAAAGACGGTAACGGTAGGGTAGCTAGACTTTTGATGAATACAGCGTTAATACAAGATGGATTTCTGCCGGCGCTTATTCCACCTATTTTACGAAGTGAGTATATTTCACTTCTTGAAAAGGCACATAAGAATGACAGTCTATTTATAAACTTTATTGTGGAAAGAGAACTGGAATCACAAAAGGATTTTCTACGGCTTCTTCATATTCCGTTACCTTAGCAAGTATTTTTTCGGACAGCATCGAAAGGTGTGAATAATTATAAAACTTCAGAATTCCTCTCCCAACTTCATTTATTGCCGGTTTAGGAGTTATTGGCTTTATAATGGGGATTGTGTCAATTTTTAAAAACAAGGACAGGGCATTGCTTGCATTATTATCTATTCCTATTGGATCAAATGACCGAGGATTTCTATTCCTATAAGCTCCCGAATGTAGTACAATAGTTCCTAGATTGTTTGTCCACATTTAAAAACAATTAAATAAATATTTTATAAAGGAGCTTATAATGGTTGGCGAAATCTATAAACATAATTTTAACAGTGATTCAATTGCATTAAAGTTTAAGGGAAGTAATATTAGCTATGGACAGCTTGATCAAATGATTTTAGCCTATGCAGCTTACTTTAAGAAGATTGGAGTAAAAACCGGAGACAAAGTGGTTTTGAGCTGTCTTAATTCACCTGAATTTATATATTCATATATGGGTACCGTAAGAAACGGCGGGATTATCGTTCCTGTTAATTTGCTTCTTACTATGGAAGAAATCTCTTATATAATTAAGGATTCCGAAGCAAAATATATGATTATACATACGGCGATTTTGCAGAAATTAGAACTCACCAAGGAATCTGTAAAAGATACACTTGGTATAACGGTTATTGTATTGGATGAAGAATTTTATAAATGTGTTTCAGAAGTTTCTACAGAAGAATTTGAAGATTTTTCGGATGAAAATGCAATTTCGACATTTCTCTATACGTCCGGTACAACCGGAAAGCAGAAAGCTGCAATGCTTACACATAAAAACCTGCTCTTCAATGCAAAGCAATGTTATCTGGGACTTACTGCAAGGCCGGATGACACATACATGTGCGTACTTCCGATGTTTCATGTATTTGCATTTACATCTTGTATTCTTATGCCACTATGGTCCGGAGCCACAGTAACAATTCTGGAATCCTTTCAGCCGAAAGAAATTATTGAAACTTTGTTGAAAGATGAAATTACCGTATTTATGGGAGTCCCTGCAATGTATGTTGTATTATTGGGGGCAGCAAAAAAGAAAATATCTTTTCCAAAGCTTCGTTTTGCAGTTTCAGGAGGAGCATCATTGCCTGTTGAAATTTTCAGGCAGGTTAAAGAAATCATGAAACTTCCGATCATAGAAGGATATGGACTGACAGAGGCTTCTCCGGCAGTATGTTTTAATCCACCGTATGGAGCGCAAAAAGAAGGTTCCATAGGCTTGCCTATTCCTTATATGGAATGTAAAATTGTGGATGATAATGATATGGAACTACCTGCAGGAGAGATTGGAGAACTTGTTGTCAGGGGAGAAAATGTCATGCTGGGATACTTCAAACAGGAAGAGGAAACAAGGAAGGCACTGCTAAACGGTTGGCTTCATACGGGAGACCTTGCAAAGAAAGATAAAGACGGGTACATTTACATCGTAGACAGGAAGAAGGACATGGTCCTTGTTGCAGGATTGAATGTTTATCCAAGAGAAGTTGAGGAAGTAATTTATCAATATTCAAAGGTGAAGGAAGCTGCAGTCATTGGAGTTAAGGATAAGCTAAGGGGCGAATATGTAAAAGCTTTTATTGTTCTAAAGGAGAGTGAAAAATGCACTTCAACGGAATTGCTTCATTATTTGAAAGATAGGCTTGCAGCTTACAAGTTGCCACGTGTAATAGATTTTATTCCGAGTCTTCCTAAGAACAATACTGGTAAGATAATGAAACGAATACTTAAAGAGCAGCAAAATTAATATTAATTTGACTGCATGCTTCGGTATGCAGTTTTTATGTTATGACGTTAGTATAGGTAAACTTGATGATTTGTAAAAAAACGAAATGTCTAATTATTCACGGCTTCGGTGGCGGCGTACATGAAGTGGAGCCTTTAGCTAAATATTTGGTTAGTCTCGGGTATGAAGTTTCCTGCCCTGTATTAAAAGGTCATTCGGGGTCCAGAAAAGAGATGAAAAAGGCAACCTACAAGGATTGGATTGATTCTGCAGAACAGGAATTATTAAGGTTAAAGGAAACTACGGATGAAATTGTTGTAATTGGGTTCTCAATGGGAGGACTGATTGCTTTTAACCTTGCCTGCAAACATAAATTCAAGGCCATTATAACAATCAATACACCTATTTTCTATTGGAATCCATACAGGGTGCTTCTAAATTTAGCAGATGACGTTAAAAATAGAACCTATAATCATAGCAGGAGATATTTACAGGCAAAAAAGAACTCGCCTTTTCCTGCCATGGTCCAATTTCTGTTACTGTTGCATCAAACAAAGCCAAAGATAGAGGAAATAAGTTATCCAATCCTTATCATTCAGGCAGAAGATGATGACACAGTAAGGCTAAAGAGTGTGGACTATATCAAAGAACATGTGTCTTCGAACAAAAAAATAATTAAATATTTCGATCAAGGCGGTCATTTAATTCTTCTAAGCCCGGTTGCCGGACAGGTAATGTCATGTGTTGAAGAATTCTTATCAAATTCAATAAAATCGGGGTATAATAAGACGGATAACTATTTTAATGACAATGAAAATTAAAAAGAATTTTAAGGAGTATTATGGAAAATTTAATCTTTACGGAACTAAACTTATCAAATGAGGTACAAAAGGCTCTTAACGAAATGGGATTTGAGGAAGCAACGCCCATTCAGTCATTGGCAATCCCCCATATTCTTACCGGTAGGGATATCATGGGTCAAGCACAGACGGGAACAGGCAAGACCTGTGCTTATGGAATTCCGGCAGTCGATATGATTAATACCAGCCTTTCGGGAATTCAGGTACTTGCTCTTTGTCCGACAAGGGAGCTTGCCATCCAAGTGTCAGAGGAAATAAAAAACGTATGTAAATACAAGAAGGGCATAATGGTTTTGCCTATTTATGGTGGACAGTCTATCGATAGGCAAATTATGGCTTTAAAAAACAAGCCTCAGATTATCGTTGGAACTCCAGGAAGAATAATGGACCACATGAGAAGACATACTCTAAAACTGGCAAATCTCAAGATGCTAATTTTAGATGAAGCCGATGAAATGCTAAATATGGGATTTCGCGAAGATATTGATGTAATCATAGAAGATCTTCCTAAGGAAAGACAGACACTGTTGTTTTCTGCCACATTATCTAAGGAGATTAAGGAGATTGCAAAGCTTTATCAAAATAATCCGGAGCAAATAGTAACCGTGCATAAGGAGCTTACCATTCCAAGCGTTGAGCAGTATTATTTAGAAGTTCGTGAGTCATCAAAGCTGGAGCTGCTATGCCGTTTAATTGATGCAAAGAATATAAATTTAGGATTGGTATTTTGTAATACCAAAAAACGTGTAGACGAGCTTGC
>JAQUJQ010000140.1 GCA_028680875.1 Eubacteriales bacterium | reverse complement strand
TCCCCACCCCCATTGACAAATTCAACAATCCCGACTTGAGGCCGTTACTTAGCGCCTCCGCAATGTTAGGGAGAGTTCTGGGAAAGGGAGATGTAGTGATTTATGAATCCACGACCTATCCGGGTTGTACCGAAGAAGACTGTGTGCCGGTAATTGAGAGAACCTCGGGATTAAACTTTAATCAAGATTTTTTCGCCGGATATAGTCCCGAGCGGATTAATCCTGGGGATAAAATAAATACGCTGACAAAAATCAAAAAAGTAACTTCAGGATCCACTCCGGAAATTGCAGATTTCATAGACGGCCTTTATTCCTCAATCATAACTGCCGGAACACATAAAGCACCAAATATCAAAGTGGCTGAAGCTTCCAAGATCATTGAAAATGCCCAGAGAGATGTCAACATTTCATTTGTGAATGAACTCTCCCTTATTTTCGATAAAGTGGGGATTGATACCAATGACGTACTGGAAGCTGCAGGTACGAAATGGAATTTTTTAAAGTATCGTCCCGGCTTGGTGGGGGGACATTGTATCAGTGTTGATCCTTATTACCTGGCAAAGAAAGCGGAGTCGCTGGGTTACATTCCACAGGTGATTCTATCGGGGAGGAACGTAAACAACAGCATCGCACCTTTTATTGCCGACAAGGTGATCAAGCTGATGATTCAAAAGGAACACAAAATCAAAGGTGCCGATGTGTTGATTCTGGGTGTTACATTCAAGGAGAACTGCCCGGACATCAGGAACACGAAAGTGATTGAGATATACAATGAGCTTTTAGAATTTGGGGTGAATGTTGAATTTTACGACCCATGGGCTTCACCTGAGGAAGTTTATAAGGAGTATGGCATCACTGTCTCATCTTCCCTGAATGAAAACAAATCATACAGTGCCGTAATACAAGCAGTTGCACACGATCAGTTCCAATCTGTTGACTTTGAGAAATATATTAAATCAGGAGCAGTAGTATTTGATGTAAAAGCTGTTATTGATAGAAAATGGGTTGATGCGAGACTGTAACTATTATGTACAGAATAATAATATTGCTACGTTTATTGATAGTCCTTGATAAAGTTCGCAATATTTTCTGTTACCCTTTCTCTTGATACTTTATATAGATGATTCCCATCGATATACGCATATGCAGCGTTTTCGCCTGTCATATCGTAATATGCTTCTACCAAAGGGATGATATCCTCTATTTTGGTGTTAAAGTCAGGCATCAGCTGCTGCTCAATTTCAAATATTTCAGGGTGAACGGGTAATCGTACCAAATAAACAGTGCCATGATTGTTGAGAAATTGTATGGTCCTCCTTAAATAATTAAATCTGAAGCTTGAAAAAGTGAAAAAAGGCAACATTGTTTCCCTGTAATCATCCGCCTTCCTCTTTATGTTCTCTTCTCTGCGTACAGAATCTATATCTATCGTAACATCGAGCCATCCATCGTCATGTAAAAACATGCCTGACCGATTAGGGAAGATCTTTGATTTGATAATATCAGCATATTTCCCCTTCATGTTTTTAAAAAGATACTCAACATTTGGTTTAGCAGTAACATTTTTTGTGTTTCCGACACATAACTGTATCTCCGCAAAGTTTAACGAATCGTTTGGATTCTCATTTCTGGACGAGATACTCCATGGATCAACCGTTACAATAAAAACACCATCTGTTGTCTGTTTATTTAATTTCTTCCGGATACTGTTGAAATAAGTTGGTCCATATGGGCTGTGACCTACAGTAAAAGAATAATTAAAAATGTCTTCGTTCAACTCTTTCTTCAGTAACGCGGGTTGAATTCCCTGCGCTGCCCTTGATGTACCGATGATCAAACTGTTCTGAACAGGGGTTGTAAAGCGGATATAAAAGGGATCAGTATATCCGTCGGCAAGTGAGAAAATCAGAAAGACAAATCCCAGAACAATAAAAACAAAAACAGCAACCTGAATGAGAAATTTTTTCATTTGTCAAAATTGAAAGTATATGAATTCTTGTTGTTCGCCACCCATGAGAAAAATCATTATTGCTATGATCAGATAAAATCCCCATCGCAAAGGTTTTTTCCAGTCACTGCCCAGTTGATCGATGGCAAATTCACCATGACGGCCAATCCATTCGATGAGAAAGAAAATGAACACAAATAAAATGACAATGGATGCATCTGTCTTTCCGGAAAAATTGGGAAACTGTAGCAACGAAGGTGAAAAGATTTCACGGAAATAGCTGAAGGCATGTCCCAGGTTCTCTGCACGGAAAAAAATCCACGCGAATACTGTGAGCGCAAAAGTTGACAACATCTGGAAAGATTCCCTGATGCCGGGCAATAATTTCCCTTCAGCCGTGACACCTAAATTTTTTCTGTTATTGTTCGTCAGAAGTAACGGCAAGAAATAAACTGCATTCAATGCACCCCAGACAATGAAAGTCCAGTTTGCACCATGCCAAAACCCGCTAACCAAGAATATGATGAATGTATTTCTGACTTTTAACCAGGTACTCCCCCTACTCCCTCCCAATGGGATGTAGAGGTAATCTCTGAACCAGGTAGTGAGAGAAATATGCCACCGCCTCCAGAACTCAGCGATATCTCTTGAGAAGTAGGGAAAAGCGAAGTTGCGCATAAGATTGATACCAAATAACCGGGCAGTTCCGAGAGCAATATCTGAATATCCGGAAAAATCACCATATATTTGAACAGTGAAGAAAAGTGCTCCCAAAACAAGGGAGCTTCCATTCATATCGGCTGAATGATTGAATATTTGATTTGCATATTCTGCACAGTTATCTGCAATAACAACTTTTTTGAATAGTCCCCAGAGTATCTGCCGAAGGCCGTCTGTCGCCATTGTGTAATTGAATTTTCTTCCTTTCATAAACTGTGGCAGAAGATTGGTAGCACGCTCTATAGGCCCGGCGACCAATTGAGGAAAGAAACTCACGTAGGCGACGAATGAGATGAGATCGGTAGTTGCCTCAATTTTCTTTCTGTACACATCGATTGTATAACTCAATGCCTGGAATGTATAAAAACTGATCCCAACAGGAAGGATTACATTCAAGCTTTGGGTTGATATTTCTTTCCCCAAAAATGAAAATGCAGCAACAAAGTTTTCAATAAAGAAATTGTAGTATTTAAAGTAACCAAGGATTGAGAGGTTGATGATGATATTCAGTGCTCCAATTAGCCGGAGTTTGCTTTTTTCCTCGTGTCCATCACTGGTAATGCGGACTTGACGTAATGCCATACCGCTTAACCAACTTAACAGAATCGTGATGACCATTAACAGGAGAAACCTCCAGTCCCACCAACCATAGAAGACAAAACTGGCGACAACAATCAAGAGATTCTGCAATCTCAGGTGCCTGTTGAGAATAAACCAATAAAGGAAAAAAACGATGGGCAAAAAAATTGCAAAATCGAGTGAATTAAAAAGCATTGTCTTCTAATTAATTAGTAAAACTGAGATTAGAATAAAGCCACAAAGTTAGTTAAAAAAATTAAACGTGTCAATGTGTTGGGATTATACTTTGTATATGATTGTAATTGCAGTGTTCACTTGTTTGTTCCAGTGGCTGTTCATGCTATTTTTCCTGTTTTAAATGCTTGCTTCTACGTTTGTTGGTATAGAATAAATGGCCCATATTGATAATTATTGTACTTTTGTGTGGTTTTTCTTTTGACAAACAGTTAGATATTTTATGTCCTTAAAACAAGAAGCCCTTTCCGGAATAATCTGGACCTTTACGCAACAATTTGGAACACAGATTATCAGTTTTGTGGTTTCACTTGTCTTGGCCCGTCTCCTTTTACCCGGAGACTTTGGGATGATTGCTGTGTTTAGTGTGCTAATGGCAGTTGGGAATGTTTTGATAGATAGCGGATTGACCAACTCATTGATACGAACTGCCGAAACAGATGATACTGATTTTTCTACAGTATTCTATTTTAATCTACTTGTAAGTGTTCTCTCTTACCTCTTAATCGTATTGACTGCTCCCTGGGTATCTCTCTTTTTCCACATGCCGGAACTAACAGATATTATAAGGGCATATGCAGTTGTTCTCCCCATTGGTGCATTTTCAGCGATACAACGTACGATCTTTACAAAAAAACTGGATTTTAAAACGCAGTTGAAAGTTCAAATACCTTCGTTAATTGTTAGCGGTATAAGTGGAATTGTGTTCGCTCTAACTGGATTCGGTGTGTGGTCTTTGGTTTATATGGCAATTATTCAGTCAGTAGTTTCAACTGTACAGTTCTGGATCTACTCGAAGTGGAGACCTCAACGAGCCTTTGACAAAAATAAATTCAATATCCACTTTAACTTTGGTTATAAATTGGCTCTGTCCGCACTATTGGATATTGTTTTTCAGAATATTTACACTGTTTTGATTGGTAGATTTTTCAATACTACCCAACTTGGCTACTACAATAAAGCCAATTCGATGCAACAATTACCTGTCACTAGCCTTACAGGTCCTTTAAACAGAGTAACATATCCGTTGTTTTCTAAAATTCAGGATAACAATGATAGGTTAAAAGAAGTATATAAAAAATTAATGAAAATGGTAATTTTTATTGTTGCTCCTTTGTTAACCGTATTGGGTGTGTTAGGTGAACCCCTGTTTCGTTTTCTATTCACGGAGAAATGGCTTCCTGCTGTACCTTATTTTCAAATTCTTTGCATTACGGGAATATTGCTGCCCATCCATTC
>JAQUJQ010000139.1 GCA_028680875.1 Eubacteriales bacterium | reverse complement strand
TTAATGATGTGGTTTGCTGATCGCAAAGGTCTGGCTACCGGTATTGCTATTATGGGTTTTGGTTTGGCAAGTACTATTGCCAGTCCCATTATCACTTATTTAACTACTAATTATTCCCTTCAAACTACATTTATTATTATGGCCTGCATTTACTTTGTTCCTATGTTTTTGGCTCATCTGCTTATTAAAAAACCGTATGATGACCATTCTGCCGAGGAAGTTGATTTCAATGTAAAAGAAATGCTCTCAAACAAAACAGTTATTTTCATTTGGTTAATGTTCTATCTTAACATTCACTGTGGTTTGTCTCTTATTTCAACTGCTGCTCCCCTTATGGCTGAACAGGGTGTTTCTGTTACTGTAGCTGCAACTGTTGTTGCTATTATGGGGATATTTAATGCCAGCGGCCGGTTGGGTTTTGCCACTGCTTCTGATTTTGTAAAGGATAGAATTATCATGTACCGGATAGTATTTGCTCTGTCTATTGTTGGTGTTATTTTTGGTATCGTCTTAGGCGTTAAGACGGGTATTGTTGTAGTACTTATGGCATTATTGTGTGTCGTGTCTGCTAACTACGGGGCTGGCTTTAGCTGTCTTCCCGTACTTCTTTCCGATCGTTTCAGTATGAATATCATTAGCAGAATCCATGGATTATGCTTATCAGCTTGGGGTATAGCCGGTCTAACCGGTAATTTAATGGCTTCTTTTATTCATGATAGGGTTGGAAATTATACCACTGTATTGTATGTGTTAGTTGTTCTATATGCACTTGCTTTCTTCTTCTCTACCAGGGTTCCTGCAGCACCTAGAAAGGTTGAAACGGGGCCCGATCGGAGATAGAATTTAGATAAAGCTGCAAATCGTAACCTCATTATTCATATCAAAGAGATGTATCTTATTCAAATCGATGATCAATTTTACTTTTGCTCCATGCGTGGTATGCTTGCTGGCGGGGACTCTGGCAGTGATGCTATGCTCGCTGAAGTTGCAGGTGAGATACATATAAGTTTCTGCACCCATCAATTCAGACAGATTTACTGAACAATCTACTGCAATTTCATTGGAATCGGGTACTTTATTCACATCCATATCTTCGGGTCTTATACCTAACATAACTTGCTGCTCCACATAGGCTGACAGCTTTTCTCTATTGTTGTTTTTAGGGAGGAGATATTTCGTTCCTCCAAGATCAATAGCATAATCATCGCCCTCCTTATAAAGTGTCACCTTAATAAAATTCATTTGGGGAGAGCCGATGAAACCGGCTACAAATTGGTTGCAGGGATGTTGGTACAGATTCTGAGGGGTATCTACTTGCTGTATAATACCATCCTTCATTACTACAATGCGATCTCCCATAGTCATAGCTTCTACTTGGTCATGGGTCACATAGACGAAGGTAGTGCCAAGCTCATGGTGGAGCTTGGTGATCTCAGAGCGCATGCTGGCTCTGAGCTTGGCATCCAGATTAGACAAAGGTTCATCCAGAAGAAAGGCTTTTGGATCCCTTACCATTGCACGACCCAATGCTACACGCTGGCGCTGCCCGCCGGAAAGAGCCTTCGGCTTACGGTTTAAGAAAGGTTCAAGTTCTAATTTTTTGGCAACTTCTTTAACCTTGCGGTTGATTTCATCTTTGGGTATTTTTCGAAGTTCCAGACCAAAGGCCATATTTTTATAGATAGTCATATGGGGATAGAGGGCATAGTTTTGGAATACCATAGCAATATCCCTGTCTTTTGGAGCAATATTGTTTACCAGAGTGTCACCTATATAGAGCTCTCCTTCTGAAATATCCTCCAGACCGGCGATCATGCGAAGGGTTGTAGATTTCCCACAACCGGAAGGACCGACGAGAACAACAAATTCTTTGTCTTTAATCTCCAGATTAAAATCTTTCACAGCAGTGACATCGCCAGAGTAAACCTTAGTAATATTGTTTAACGTAATACCTGCCACGTCAAGGCCTCCTTTTTTTCATAAAATAGGGAATCGGGAATCTTTTATATTTTGATAATAACTGCAAAATATACTGAGGTCAACCATATTTTTTAACTGAATTAAAAAATATGGTTAAAAAATATGTGAAAACTATTGACATTAGAGAATAAGAAACATATTATTTAATCACATTAATAAATACTGTTAATAAATGCAGGAGGTGAAATTTTGTCAGATAAACTTTTTAATACGATATATGGGCGAGGCTTGGTAGGTGAATTAAAAAATATAGTTCAACGTCCTTACCTTGTAGTCACCATGGAAGATCTATGGGAAATTTTTAAAGATGAGTTTGATGAGGATGCGGTTGTACATTTTGTAAAGACATTGGAGTATAAAGAAATTATGGAAGAGTTGGATGTACTACCGAAATTCGAAAGTGTTATTGGCCTTGGTGGAGGCCAGGCAGTAGATTATGCAAAGATGGCAGCTTGGAAGAAACATTTACCTCTTTATCAGATGCCGACATCTATTGCTACTAATGCAGTGTTTGGACATCGTGCGGGCATTCGCTTTGATAGTAATGTTCGCTATGTCGGATATGTTGAGCCGATTGCCGTCTACATTGACTATGATGTAATTCAGAGTGGCCCTATTGCCTTGAATCGCAGTGGTGTTTGTGATGTGTTCTGCTATCATAATGCTGCTTTTGATTGGAAGTATGCAGCAGAAAAAGGTAAGTGCGAAGCAAAGTGGCCTTATGATGCGGAACTCTCTGCAAAGGCTCTAGCCGTTAAAGACAGTGTAGTTGCAGCAATCGATGATGTGTATGCTATGAATGAAAAGGGAATCCGTACCCTAGTCGAAGGTCTGCGCTGGGGCGGAGGTGCTTTTCACAATGCAGGCTGGAATCCACGCCATATAGAAGGTACGGACCACTTCCTGTTTTACACCTTAGAGTATATGACAAAGAAAAAGTTTATTCATGGTTTGCCTGTTTGCTTAGGGATCTTTACGGGATCATTGATGCAAGGGAATGATCCGGATGGAATTCTGGATTTGATTTATCGCGCGGGAGTTGATATCCGACCTGAGAATATGGGGCTTACCTGGGATGAGGTTTTTGCAGCGCTTAAGTTTGAACGGGAATACGTGAAGCAGGCCGGATTATGGTATACCATAGCCAATGATTTTATTGTAGATGATGCTTTCTGCAATCTGGTAAAAGATAAAATCATGGCAAAATACGGCACGCAAACCGCATAATAGCGAAAAAAAGAGGAGGAATTGAAAATGAAACGAGTACTCGCCATAGTATTAGGTCTGATCCTGGTTATGACCACTTTCGCAGGCTGTGGAGGCGGGCAAGCCGGCTCCGACGTGGATAAATCTAAAGGCGTCAGAGCTTTTGAGGGTGTAACGATCAATATGATTGCAGAACAGCAAACTCCCACAGTGGCACTTTCCAAACAACTGGGAGAATTCGAAGAACTCACCGGTATTAAGGTAAATCTCGAGATGGCCCCTTTTGATAATGTGGTCCAGAAGATTACTTTGGCTATGCAAAGCGGCAGTGAAGATTACGACGTGATTGCAGTTCCCTACCAATTCCTGGGAAACCTTGCAGTGAATAAATTTATCCAACCTTTGGAGCCTCTGATGAATAACCCGGATCTATCGATTATTCAGGAATATGATTCAAATGACATCATCCAGGGGATGTGGGATGCATCGGGGAAATGGGAAGACACTGTCTATGGTGTTCCGGCTAACTCCTGTATCATGTTCTTTGCATATAGGCAGGATCTTTTTGAGAACGCAGATGAGCAGGCAGCTTTCAAAGCAAAATATGGCTACGATCTGACTGTACCGGAAGATTGGAACACATACAAGGATGTTGCTGAGTTTTTCACAAGAAAGAGTGGAGAAACCCTTGCAGGTGAGACTTTGACCCAGAATTTCTACGGTGTCTCTATGTCAGGCAAACGCCACGACGCAACAACTTGTGAATGGCTAAACTATGCATGGTCCTTTGGCGGTAGCATTTTCGATGAAGATGGAAACATCGCTATCAACAGCGAAAAGAACGTTGCAGCACTTGAGTATTACAACGACCTTAAAAAATACGCTCCTCCGGGAGTGACAGAAAAGACATGGGATGAACAGACTACAGAAATGCAGCAGGGTATTGCAGCGATGGCAGTAATTTTCAACGATTGTGCACCGGCGCTGGAGAATCCTGAAGAATCCAAAGTTATAGGTAAGATGGAATATGGGGCCATTCCCATCGGCGGAAAGCCGGCAGCACACTATGGTGCATGGTCTTATTTCATACCGACCAAAGCTGCAAATCCAGAAGCTGCTTGGGTCTTCCTGCAATGGTTTAACACTCCGGAAGTTCAGAAAAATATCGCATTGGACGGTGGATTCCCCAATCTTTACTCTGTGTATAACGATCCGGAATTAAATAAACTGCCCTACTGGGAGGCTTCCATGGCCGCATATGAAATTTCGACGGCAAGACCCAGGATTCCGGAATGGAACGAAATGAATGAAGCACTTATGCTGGAAATTTCTAAGGTAATGAGCAACCAATCCACTCCAAAAGAAGCTCTGAATTCCTGTGCAGCAGAATATCAGAAAATCTTAGACGGCAAATTACCGGTACTTTATCAATAAGCGTAAACTGATTCTTGCGGAGGAATTCAATCCTCCGCAAGATAATAAACAGGGGGGAATAACTTGAAAAAGTCTCAATCAAGAATCCATAGTGAAAGGACCCTTGCAA
>JAQUJQ010000138.1 GCA_028680875.1 Eubacteriales bacterium | reverse complement strand
AAAAGAGTGAATGTTATGTTAGGAGTATATAAAGGATCATTTCCCGTAGGCTGGGACGGAAAGGAATACGATCTTTTGTTGCATCCTGCAGCTATGGAGGGGGGCATCTTTGAAGGTGAATAACTGGATAATAAGAATACGGGAATGGATACGGTCCTATCTCAAAAGAAGGCCAAAAGAAATCTTTTACATAGGGGGAAGCGAAGCTCTGCCGCCACCTCTTTCACCGGAAGAGGAAAAGGAATTAATTCAGAAGCTTGTGGTTGTAAACGGTAGAGAGGAAACGCCGGAATATAAGGAAAACTGCCGGTGTGTTAAGACCATATTAATTGAAAGAAACCTAAGGTTGGTAGTTTACATTGCTAAAAAATTTGAGAGTGCCGGTGTTAATGTAGAGGATTTGATTTCCATAGGGACTATCGGTCTTATTAAAGCCGTCAACACCTTTAATCCGGAAAAAAATATCAAGTTAGCTACTTATGCATCCCGCTGCATTGAGAATGAGATTTTAATGTATTTACGGCGTAACAGCCGTAATCGGGCGGAAGTATCTTTTGATGAACCCCTCAATGTGGATTGGGATGGAAATGAGCTTCTTTTATCCGACATTTTAGGGACAGAAAGTGATATTGTCTACAATCATATTGAGGAGGAGGTCAACAGAAATTTGTTGGGCTATGCTCTGAAAAAGCTTTCCTTTCGAGAAAAGCAGATTATGGAGATGAGGTTCGGCCTCATCAGTGGCCGGGAAATGACACAAAAGGAAGTAGCTGACAAGATGGGAATTTCTCAATCCTATATCTCGAGATTGGAAAAGAAAATTATCATTCGTTTACAAAAGGAGATTCGAAAACTAGGGTAAGAATCATAGGTTTCGACAGTATAAAATAGGCCCCGCTGTACATAAATAATAGAGAAGCAACATGTTTGCTTTTGGCGAATAAAACAGGAAGCGGGGATTTTTGAAATGGCAACTAAAGTAGAAATCTGTGGTGTGAACACATCCAAATTACCCGTATACAAAGATGCTGACATGAAACAAATGATAGCAAAAATTAAGGGAGGGGATAAAGAGATAAGAGATGAATTTATTCGAGGGAATTTACGATTAGTGCTTTCAGTTATTAAAAGGTTCAGTAATCGAGGGGAGAACCCGGATGATCTGTTTCAGGTAGGCTGCATTGGTTTAATCAAGGCTTTGGATAACTTTGATACAAGACACAACGTAAAATTCAGCACCTATGCTGTGCCCATGATTATAGGGGAAATTCGTCGCTATCTGCGGGACAATAATTCCATTAGGGTTAGTCGTTCCCTGCGGGATACAGCCTATAAAGCATTGCAGGTAAAGGAAAAGCTGTTAAAGGAGAGCCAGCGGGAGCCTACGGTATCCGAAATTGCTAAAGAACTGGAATTATCTCGTGAAGAAGTGGTCTTTGCCTTAGATTCCATCCAGGATCCCATATCTTTATTTGAACCTGTATTTCATGATGATGGGGATGCCATCTACGTGATGGATCAAGTACGGGATACTAAAAATACCGACGAACGGTGGATGGAAAATATTTCACTGACAGAGGCAATGAAAAGACTGCCGCCAAGAGAAAAACATATCCTGACTATGCGTTTTTTTGAAGGACGTACACAGATGGAAGTTGCTGAGGAAATCGGAATCAGTCAAGCTCAAGTAAGCAGATTGGAAAAAAACGCACTTAAGTATATGAGAAAATATGTGTAAAAGATAATGGTCCTTTTTATGCGAAAGAAGTTTTTTGCTCGAAAAGGACCATTGTATTTTTTAGTGTTTGAGAATTTCAAGGGATGGTATAATTATAGTACATTTCTGTTTTCTTCAGAAGTGGGAATGGATTAGTGAAATAATTATATAGAGAGGAGTATTCATATGTGTGAAAAACCAAGATTTTTTATTTGTAAGCATTGTGGAAACATCATAGGAATGATTAAAAGCTCAGGAGTTCCGGTTGTATGTTGTGGTGAACCGATGACTGAATTAGTCGGTAATACCGTGGAGGCATCCTATGAAAAGCACATCCCGGTAATCCAAGTTGAAGATGATAAGGTTAACGTTATAGTGGGAAGCGTCATCCATCCCATGACCGAGGAACATAATATTTCATGGATTTATTTACAAACAACCTTAGGTGGTCAGAGAAAATGTCTCGAAGTCGGTAAAGAGCCTAAAGTATGTTTCAAGCTTTGTAAGGGTGAAGCTCCAATAGCTGCTTATGCCTATTGCAATCTTCACGGATTATGGAAATCTGATGTAGAATAATAAGGAGAGAAGAAGATGGGAAAATATATTTGTGAGCCTTGTGGTTATGTATACGATCCGGAACTAGGGGATCCTGATAACGGGGTTGATCCCGGAACTGCCTTTAAAGACCTTTCGGAAGAATGGGTCTGTCCGATATGTGGCGCAGGGCAAGACATGTTTGTATCTGAATAGTTGATTTTAATATTTGATTTAAGGAGGAAACAGGATTGAGTATGTTTTGTTTTCAATGTCAAGAAACTGCAAAGGGGACCGGATGTGATATAAGAGGAGTCTGTGGAAAAACAGAGGAAGTGGCAAAGCTGCAAGATTTATTGGTTTATACATTAAAAGGGTTGTCAGAAGTCATTGTAAAACAGAATTTGAAGGCAGTGGATTTATCTTCAGAAAACCACGCCCTTATTGACGGCCTGTTTATGACCATTACAAATGCGAACTTTGATGATGAAGCTTTAGAAAAGCAGATTAACAAAGTCATTTTGTTACGAGATTGGTTGAAAGCGAAAGGGAATGAGGGAAATTATAATCGTGCCGCAGTTTTTCAAGGGGGCACAAGGGACGAATTGCTTGAGAAAGCAGCTTCTATCGGTGTACTATCTACCAAGAATGAAGACATTCGCTCCCTCCGAGAGTTGATTACATATGGTTTAAAAGGTATGGCGGCATATGCGCATCATGCTCTTAACATCGGAAAAGAAAGTATGGAGATTTATGATTTTATCTATAAGGCCCTTGCAGCTACTCTGGATGATGTACTTTCTGCAGATGACTTGGTTAAGTTGACACTCGAAACCGGAAAATACGGTGTGGATGCCATGGCTTTATTAGATAATGCAAACACATCTAAATATGGAAATCCTCAAATTACAGAAGTCAACATCGGTACTAGAAACAATCCGGCCATCTTGATTTCCGGCCATGATTTGACGGATCTGGAACAATTGCTGGAGCAGACTAGGGGAACGGGGGTGGATGTTTACACCCATAGTGAGATGCTTCCCGCACATTACTATCCATATTTTAAAAAATATGATAACTTAGCGGGAAATTACGGAAATGCCTGGTGGAAGCAGATTGATGAGTTTGCATCTTTTAATGGCCCGATTCTATTTACTACAAACTGTATCGTCCCTCCCCGGAGCGAAGAAATTCGCAAACGGATTTTTACCACAGGTGCAGCAGGATTCCCCGGGTGTAAACATATCGATTCGGATGAAAACGGCAAGAAGGACTTTTCTTCTATTATTAATATGGCTAAAACACTTCCTGTTCCTACTCAAATTGAAGATGGAACAATTGTTGGCGGATTTGCTCACGATCAAGTATTTGCCCTAGCTGATAAAGTAGTGGATGCAGTCAAATCCGGAGCCGTTAAAAAGTTTTTCGTTATGGCCGGCTGTGATGGCAGAATGAAATCGAGGCAATATTATACTGATTTTGCCAATGCTCTCCCCAAAGATACAATAATTCTCACAGCGGGTTGTGCCAAGTATCGCTATAATAAGCTTAACCTGGGTGATATCGGCGGTATTCCAAGGGTATTGGATGCAGGACAATGTAACGATTCCTATTCTTTAGCGCTCATTGCCATGAAGCTAAAAGAAGTTTTTCAATTGGATGACATAAATAAATTGCCCATTGCTTACAACATTGCATGGTATGAACAAAAAGCGGTAATCGTTTTACTTGCTTTACTGTACTTAGGAGTGAAGAACATTCACTTAGGTCCTACTTTACCGGCCTTCCTATCACCTAATGTGGCCAAAATTTTGGTGGATACCTTTGGAATTGCTGGAATTGGAACGGTTGAAGAGGATATCAAGTTATTTTTGGAGCAATAAGCGGAGTAATTAACAGGAGAAAGGCCAATCCCAGGGACCAGCCGGCCAGTACATCTGTAGGGTAATGGACCCCGAGATAAATACGGCTTATTCCGATTAAGAAAACTAAGAAAGAGAACAGGGCTGTTAACAAGTTAGCAATGGTCCTGTTCTTATTTTCAACTAACAATCGTTTGCGTAAAAGGTATATTAGCATACCATAAAACAAAAGCCCTGTCATGGAATGGCCGCTGGGAAAGCTGTAACCTCCTTGATTGATCAAATGGAAGGCTATATCAGGCCGGATACGTTGAAAGAAACTTTTTAAAAGTGAATAGGCAAATGCAGATAAAAGGGCACTGATACTTAACGGAAACCCCAAGGACTTAGATGTTCTCGGGTACACTAACATAGGAATGCAAATTAAGGTAATGAACTGCCAGTTGGCCATATAGGTAATCAACCTTAGAAAAATGGTGAGAGATTCGGTCCGTAAACCGTTGACCTTCTCCAGAATTACCATATCTATCGTTAGAACTTCATTATTTACAACAAAATATGCAATGGCACTAAAGATAATCAAGCATGCCATTACTCCAATCATTTTAAGTTTATCGTTTTT
>JAQUJQ010000137.1 GCA_028680875.1 Eubacteriales bacterium | reverse complement strand
AGTACCATCAGCAGGGCCAATGCGAGAGATAACCGTTTTCTTCGTTTTTTCATTATACTCACTCCTTGAAATAGAAATCTATTAACGTTATAATAGGAATATCAGATAATGACCGTGTTCAGTGACTAGGTTCAATGACCGTAGTCATTATATAATATTTTTATTTATATTTCAATATGGGAGTGTCGAATTTTGAAAAAAAAAATAATAAGCCGCCGTCAAGAGCAGGCGGCTGAAACAAAAAGAAAATTATATGAAAGCGCCGGAGGGCTTTTTGAGCAATACGACTTTGACAGCGTCAGCGTGGACTCCATTGTGGAGGCAGCCGGCGTGTCCAAGGGTACCTTCTATGTGCATTTTGAATCAAAGGATGCGCTGATCGCCTCTTTTTTGTCCGATTATGTCAGCAGCGTGGACGCAGACTATAAGGCCCACCTGGATTCGCTTCCGGCTGGGACAACGGCATCCGAAATGCTCCTTTCATTGATTGAAAAAATATCCGATGTACTTACCGGTACAATCGGCTGTAGCAAAATGAAGATCGTCTATAAAGTGCAGCTCACAGGATCCGTCAGTATGGAGGCAGTCAAGGGCTATAACAGGGAGCTGTATAAAATGTTCGCCCATGTGCTCGGCTGGGGCATGAAACAGGGAGAATTCAATACGGAATTCTCTCTTGATACGCTGACAAAGCATTTCGTCATGGCGATAAGGGGACTCAGCTATGAATGGTGTATACGCTATCCCGACTTTGACTTAAAGGAGCAGGCGCTTACGCACTTTCGAATACTGCTGGACGGCATACGGGAGGCGAGGTAAAGGCTTATTTAAGAATGGGAACAATAAAGGGCAAGACGTTCCCATGCGGGGAAGGATAGCTAAATATAATATCGTAGTGCAGCGTCACATAAATATAAACACCCACTAAACACCAAAAGCTTCGTTACAGTGCCGAAAAGTCCCGTAATTACGAGCTTTCTGCTGTATCGAAGTCTTTTTTTCGAAATAAACGGGGATGCTTTTTTCCTTAAGCTGTCGGATGCACTTCAGGCAGTCTAATGTGTTTCGGGCAAATCGACTGATAGATTTTGTGATGAACATATCGACATTGCCTGCCATACACTCATCGATCATGAGATTGAATTCTTCTCGTTTTTTTGTGTTAGTGCCGGAAATGCCATCATCTGCATAAATTCCTGCCAGAGTCCAATCCGGATGGCCGTCGATATAAGCTGTGTAATGCTCGATCTGCGCTTCGTAGCTGGTAGCCTGTTCATCACTATCAGTGGAAACCCTGCAGTAGGCAGCAACACGGAGTTTTGGCTTTTCTTCATTGCTATCTTTTCGGATATGCTTCCGCGTACCTTAAACTCTTGTTTCCGAATGTAAGAACAGCAGAAGATGTTTTTCTTTTGTAAATTGACTAATATTGGTAATTTGCTTATAATATTATTAACAAGGTTGTTGATATTGTTATTATAAGGAGTGGACAACATGGTTGATGTTAACGAACTATTAGTAGAAGCTATCAGAGAAACTGAAAATCTGAATGAAGGCGAAGTCTTCCTTGTTAAGGATCTGTTTAAAGGCTATGCATGGAATAGGATAACGAGAAAAGACCGGCTTCTGTTAGGGACGCTGTTTCTTAATTGGGTAAATAAGACGGATGGCAACATTAAAGCAATTGAAAAGACATCATCCAATCAACAGAGATATGAAAAATATATAAAGTAGCAGTACAAATTTTTATGGATGTTGTTAAGAACGTGAATTCTATAAGTGTATAGGGGTGATTGAATTGCTTGATTTAAGGCAATTAGTTGATGATTTTTTCTTGTATGTACAGTCTGATAATATTGAAATCTATAACGAGTTTAGCCTACAGCATGAGCTGGGAATATTTCTACGAGTAAAACTACAGTGATATAGAATTCAATTTGAAAGGAACGTTTCATATTTCACACAGGATAATAAAACCATTAAAAAAGAAAATGATATTGCTATTTTTAATAAAGATAAATCTGAGAAATATGCCATTGAATTAAAGCACCCGCTTAACGGACAGCATCCAGAGCAGATGTATTCATTCGTGAAGGATATAAAATTCATGGAAGAACTCAAATATAGGGGATTTAATAAAACAGCTGTTGTTACCCTTGTATCGGATAGACCCTTTTACGAAGGGCGAAATAACCAAGGGATTTATAGATACTTCCGAGAAGAGTATGCGATTTATGGTCAAATATTTAAACCAACAGGACCTTTGAAAGAGAAAGAGTTTAGTGGCTTTGATGATACCAAAGAAAGATTAGATCTTTTGGCAATAGATGAAAATGGGAATCTTGTTATCATCGAAAACAAGCTCGATGATAGCGGCAGAGATGTTGTATGGCAGTCTCTGAAATATGCATCCTACTGCTCAGGTCTCACCAAGAGTGATATAAAAGATATTTTCCAAAAGTACATAGATGAGCAAGGCAAGAATGAGTATGCAGAGAAAGTGTTGTGTGAATTTTTAGCGGTTGAGGATTTCGGTGAAATTGAACTAAATAATGATGACCAAAGAATCATTATGATTGCTGCAAACTTTAGAAAAGAAGTAACTTCTACAGCTATGTGGTTATTGGATCATAATATCAAAATAAAATGCATCAGGGTCACACCATATGAATTGAATAATCAGATTTTTCTTGATACAGAGCAGATAATACCCATCGTTGATGCTGAGGAATATTTGATAAAGATAGCAAATAAGAAGCAAGAGGAATTGATTAGCAAAGAGAAGAATCAAACGCGGCATACAGTCAGGATTGATTTCTGGACACGCCTTCTACAAGAGATGAATGAAAAATCGGATCTATTCAAGAATATTAGTCCCTCAAAGGATAATTGGATAGGCTGTGGGAGTGGACACAGCGGCTTAGCTTATAATTTTGTTATTACTGGCAACTACGCAAGAATTGAATTATGGATTAATAGAGGCTTGCAAAATGAAAACAAGGAACTTTTTGACAGCATCTACAGCCATAAAGAAAAAATTGAAACATCATTTGGTGACCAACTTGACTGGCAAAGATTAGATGATGGAAAAGCTAGCCGAATAGCATATTGGCTAAAAGATGTTAGCGTATTTAATGAGGAAGATTGGCCACAAATGATCAATTTCCTGACTTCAAATATGATCAAATTTGAAAAGTCAATTAAAAATATACTCCGTGATGTATTTAAGAAGTAGTTTTAAAAGTAATGATATTATGCAGAGAAAGGATCCGTGAGTTGTTAGGGTAATAGGAATTAGCAGAAATTACAAATCCTTTTATAGAAAGCAGATTGAAAGGTGGAGTGTGCATATGGATGACACAATTTATATAATGCCTGATGATGTTGAAATAGTTAATAGCAGGGATTATTTTACCGGTGTAGATGAACATTTCTCTTCTGTTCCAGAAGTTGCGAAACCGTTGCTTAGAAACGCAAAGGCCGCATTGTCCAAGATTGAAGAGATGCTTTATTCAGCACCTGCATTTATAAACGCAGTAAAGGCAAGCATGCCAGAGGAAACATTCCAAGCTATTTTGACAGATGAGCAGAAATCGAAGATTGCTAATGGAGCATTAAAACTGATGACTAAAAAAGATGGGTCTTTGATGGCAAACCTTGTGAATCCGGAAACAAATAAAATAGTATCTACGGTTTCACTAAAGAGCATAAAGGTTACACCAGAAATATCACAGGCCATGACGAGTTACGCAACTCAAATGCAGATGGCTCAAATAGCAGAGCAGATACAACTTATTCAGGTTGCAGTTGAAGAAGTTAGACAAGGGCAAGAATATGATAGATTGGCTACAGCATATAGTTGCCAACAGAAATTATTGCAAGCAATGAAAATAAGAAATCCAGAACTAAAAGCAATGGCTTTATTACGGATTGCTTCCGATGCAGAAGATAGCAGAAATCTTTTAATGCAAAGTCAGAATGCTAATCTGACATTTATAAAGAATCAGCCGGAATCATTCTGGGGAAAACTCATCTCTGGTGCTGCTCCAGAAAAAGTAAATTCGAGAATGAATGAAATTCGAGAAAGCCTATGTGCAGTAAATATGGTTTCGTTATCGGAGGCAATTGCTTATCAGGAAATGGGAGAAACTGAGGCGGCGCAGCTAAGTCTTCAGTATTATGCAGGGTATATACAAAAAGCATATCTTGGAAACAAGGGATTGTTGGAGCGATTGGATTTAATAGACCCATCACCAGAGAATTATTGGTCGAAGACGCTACCGGATATTGAAAAGAAAATCCAGGCATTACCTTTTAATGAAGAACAAAAACTTTTAGGAGACAAAAATGATGGAGATCAAGAAGTGCAAGAATAAGAAATGCCAAAGACCTCTCCCAGAGGGATATAAACATAAACATTGTGAAAATTGCAGAAATAAATGCGTTAAACGAATTAAGGATGCAGGAAAAGCAGTAGCAGGTGTGGTAGTTTTTGTTGGAGGTACTGCACTCACAATAGTAACAAAAGGAAAAATTAATCCTAAAAAGTAACGATGCAATAAATATACAGGGATGTTTTATGTTACTTTCCATAAATATCCCAGTCATATATATATGCAAAAAGAAAATTGATGCCAAAGAAATTGGATTGAGAAAAGCCGAATCAGGAAGTATCAGGAAAATACTGTTATTTATACCCTTATTACTTGCTGAATTACCTCTTATACTAGTTGGTGTTGATTTTAAAGGTTTTACA
>JAQUJQ010000136.1 GCA_028680875.1 Eubacteriales bacterium | reverse complement strand
ACCATAGGAATTAAAGTCTTTGAGTCGGTAAAAGCCAGTACGGAAACCTCAGGTCCCGTCAGGAATTCCTCAATAACCACTTTGTTGCCGCTCTCTCCGAAAATCCGGTCCGTCATAATGGTGTGAATTGCCCTTTCGGCCTTTTCCATAGTATCTGAGATAATTACACCCTTCCCCAAAGCTAAACCGTCTGCTTTGATTACCACAGGGAAAGAGTTATTGTTTTTAATATAAGAGATTGCCTCATCAGCCGAATCAAATACTTTATAATCGGCAGTGGGAATTTTATACCGCTTCATTAAATCCTTTGCAAAAACTTTACTGCTTTCAATAACAGCAGCATTTGCAGTGGGTCCAAAGGTAGGAATGCCTATTGACGATAAACGGTCTACTGCTCCTAAGGCCAGAGGGTCATCGGGTCCTACCACAGCAAAATCTATGGAATGGGAAGCCGCAAAATCTATAATGCCATCCAAGTCAAGGACTCGAATATCCACACACGTAGCATCGTATGATATGCCACCGTTTCCCGGAAGAGCATAAATTTGATGTACTTTCGGGTTTTGTTTCAGTTTTTTAATAATTGCGTGTTCACGACCGCCGCCGCCTACAACAAGTATGTTCATTTCCATTCTCCATATTCGATTAATGATGGAATAATCGCATGCCGGTAAAGGCCATGGTTATTCCAATAGCGTTACAGGTGTCGATGACCAGCTGATCTCGGATGGAACCTCCGGGTTGAGCGATATAGGAAACGCCGCTTCTTTTTGCGCGCTTTATGTTGTCATCAAACGGGAAGAAGGCATCACTGCCAAGAACCACATTTTTCATTTGACCAAGCCAGTCCTTCTTTTCTTCTGCCGATAAAGGCTTAGGTTGTATAGAAAAGAATTGATGCCATACTGAATCACCGATGACATCCAAGTAGTCTTCTCCGAGGTAGAGGTCAATTGCATTGTCCCTTTCAGGCCGGCCTAATGTTTTTAAAAAAGGTAGGCTAAGGACCTTGTGGTGTTGGCGGAGATGCCAGATGTCAGCCTTGTTTCCCGCCAATCTGGTGCAATGGATTCGGGACTGCTGTCCTGCTCCCACACCTATGGTCTGTCCTCCATAAGCATAGCAAACTGAATTGGATTGGGTATATTTCAAGGTGATCAGAGATAGTAATAAATCTCGCTTTGCAAAGTCCGGCAACTCTTTTTTGTCAGTTACAATGTTTTCCAAAAGATGTCGATCAATAAGAAAATCATTTCTGCCCTGTTCAAAGGTTATGCCGTAGACATCCTTAGTTTCCCGGGCAGGAGGAGTATAGTTGACATCAATCTTCAACACGGTATAGTTTCCTTTTCGTTTAGACTTGAGCACTTCAAGTGCGTCCGGGTCATAATCCGGTGCAATGATGCCGTCGGAGACCTCCTTGGAAATTAACATGGCGGTGGGCAGATCGCAAGTATCGGAAAGGGCGATAAAATCACCGAATGAAGACATCCGGTCCGATCCTCTGGCACGAGCATAAGCGCATGCGAGAGGAGACAATTCGCCTTCCGTAAAATAGATCTGTGTTAATACGTTGCTGAGAGGAAGGCCAAGAGCCGCACCCGCCGGGCTTACATGTTTAAATGAGGTGGCGGCGGGCAACCCGGTTGCTGTCTTCAATTCCCGGACCAGCTGGTATCCGTTGAGAGCGTCCAGAAGATTGATATAGCCCGGTTTCCCGTTTAATACCTCTAAGGGAAGATTTCCTTCTTTCATAAAGACTCTGGCCGGTTTTTGATTGGGATTACAGCCATATTTTAATGTAAGTTCCTTTGTCATTCCAAGTTCCTTTCATTTTTATTAATGATCCTTGTCTCGAAATTGTAATTATTTAAGTTTATATAACGTGCAAAAAGAGAAACCCTGTTATCTTCATTAAGGCTGTTCCAAAGCTCTTCTGTAAAGGAATCAATGTTACCTTTGATGGCTATGGGTTTTGGTTCACTTGCAAAAGAGGGTAGGGGATTTCCGTCATCTTGATAGGTATGAATAAGGTGGCCTATTCCAGGAATCTTGTTTTCATAATGGAAATAAAAGCGGCAGCAAGCCTCCGGACTTCCGTCATTAGTTTTTAGAATGGATAACCGGTAGGTGGATAAAGAACCGTTGGCATTCAATATTCCCGAGATACGAGGAGTGTAATTGGGAGCATCCGGTTCAAAAGTACGAGTATTTAGGGCATCCTCAAAGGTGCCGCCTCTTGCCATCGTTTCATAAATAGTATCTGTTTGATCTCCGTTGGTTACAATAGTGGTTCGGTCCAGTAAACGAACAGGTGTATAGATGATTAACGATGGATCTGTCATCTTGGATGGATCGAAAGCTTGGGTCCGTATTCCATCCTCATATGGTACAAATACCCGGTTACGACTGTTTTCACTTCTGCCCATAATAAAATAGGCGATGACACCGCAGCTTTTGTCTTCACTTGTTCCGATGATTATGCCCCGCCCGGGGTAACTAAGATTATTCATGACAATCCAATCCTTTCTCTTTCCATGTTCGGCAGACCAACTCTACAGCTTCAGGGAGGATTTTCCATTCTGCTTCTTCCATAACCCGGCGTTGTAACGTTTCCGGTGTGTCTCCTTCTAGTACATCCACTGCCTTTTGCATAATAATATCGCCTCCATCGGGAATATCGCTCACATAATGAACGGTTGCCCCGGTGATTTTAACCCCTTTTTGGAGGACTGCTTCGTGAACCCGCAGGCCATAGAAGCCTTTGCCGCAAAAGGAGGGAATCAGAGAGGGGTGGATGTTGATCATGCGATTGGGGTATTCCTTTACAACTGCGTCGCTCAATATGGATAAGAATCCGGCCAATACCACGATCTGTATTTGATGAGCCCGGAGCACTTCCAGAAGCTGTCTGTCAAATGTTTCGTTATCCGCACAGACCTTTCTTTGGATCACTTGGGTTTTAATACCGTTTTGGGTGGCCCGGACCAGTCCATAGGCATCTTTTCGATTGGATAGGACCAGGGTGATGCGGCCGGAAGTAATAATGCCTGTTTTTTGAGCATCGATTAAGGCCTGCAAGTTCGTTCCCCCACCGGAAATTAAAACTCCGATGTTTAACATATGATAACCTCATTGTCTCCCGCAATAATTTCACCGACTATAAGAGCCTCTTCTCCTTGCTCCTTTAAAAGCCTTATTGCTTTATCAGCATCCTGGGAAGCAATCACAATGCACATCCCCGTTCCCATGTTAAATACGTTGAACATTTCCCGTTCCGGAATATTTCCAATCTTTTGCATCAGGTGGAAAACGGGAGGGATCCGAAGGGATTCCCGCCGGATTCTAGCTGAATATCCTTTGGGGAGGGCTCTGGGAATATTTTCGTAAAATCCGCCTCCTGTAATATGTGAGATTGCATTAATCTCTAACTTTTCTAAGAGGGCCAGGACCGGTTTTACATAGATTTTGGTTGGGGTAAGCAAAGCTTCACCCAAGGTGGTTCCCAATTCGTTAATATGAGTGGTGAGAGGTTGGTTTTCTACATCAAAAATCCGACGCACCAAAGAAAATCCGTTGGAATGGATACCGGAAGAAGGAAGCGCCAGGATCACATCTCCTTCTTTCATTTTGCTGTTATTGATGATTTTGTCCTTATCCACCACGCCTACTGCAAAACCGGCAATGTCATATTCATCCGGTTTATAAAAGCCGGGCATTTCAGCAGTTTCACCTCCAACCAAGGCGCAATCCGCCTGAAGGCACCCTTCTGCGACTCCTGATACGATGGAAGCTACTTTTTCCGGGTTGTTTACGTCTACTGCTAAATAGTCAAGGAAGATCAAAGGCCTGGCTCCACTGCAAATGATATCGTTAACACACATGGCCACACAATCGATGCCAATGGTATTATGTTTGTCCATTAAAAATGCCAATCTCAGCTTTGTTCCCACACCGTCAGTCCCGGAGACCAGAACGGGCTTTTTAATGCCTGCCAGGTCAAGTTCGAACATGCCCCCGAAGCCACCGATTCCGCCCAAAACTCCTTTAATAAACGTCTTTTGAACATGCGATTTCATCAGGGAAACTGCTTTGTATCCTGCTGTGATATCTACTCCTGATTCTTTATAAAGCTCACTGTAACTTTTCATTTTGAAGCAGCCTCCTTCTTCTCCTTTTTTTCGCCTAGTTTCTTGTTGAATTTGGTTTCCGAAACTTCTTGTGAGACAGGAATGGGATAATTCCCGGTAAAACAGGCAGTACAAAAGTCATAGGAAGGGTTATCCGCCAGCTTTGTAACATTGTCTACTCCCAAAAATCCGAGAGAATCCACACCCATCATATCGGCAATTTCCTTAACGCTATGATTGGCGGCAATCAAATTTTCTTGGGATTTAATATCGGTTCCAAAGTAACAGGGATATAGAAAGGGAGGAGAGGACACCCGCATGTGAACTTCTTTAGCGCCTGCATCCCGTAGAAGTTTAACGATTCGTTTGCCGGTGGATCCTCGTACAATGGAGTCATCAATTAATATGACCCGTTTGTTTCGAACAGTTGAGGAGATTGTGCTCAGTTTAATGCGAAGAACCGCTTCCCTTAGAAAGGGGGTAGGTTGGATAAAGGATCGACCTATGTATTTATTTTTAATAAAACCGATATCATAGGGGATGCCTGACTGTTTAGAATAGCCTAAAGCGGCATCGAGACCGGAATCGGGGACACCGATTACTACATCTGCTTGTACCGGGTGCTCAA
>JAQUJQ010000007.1 GCA_028680875.1 Eubacteriales bacterium | reverse complement strand
AAAAGGTTCTCTGCGAAAAGAGACACTGCCGTCTCCGCCCTTCCCTGATTTTATTGTAATTCTGGCTCTATCTACAAACATATCATATCTCCGTTTTGAAAAGCAAAGCCTCTATTTGCATAGAGGCCTTAATATTACGCTTCTTTTGGATATACACTGACTTTTTTTCTGGTCTTTCCATATCTTTCAAATTTGACGGTTCCTTCCATCTTAGCAAACAATGTATCATCCCTACCGATCCCTACGTTGTTTCCAGGATGGAATTTCGTTCCTCTTTGTCTGACCAAAATGCTTCCCGCACTTACCAGTTGTCCATCCGCTCTTTTTACTCCTAGACGTTTCGCCTCACTATCGCGACCGTTTTTAGAGCTGCCTACGCCTTTTTTTGATGCCATCTTGCTACACCTCCTTTATCTTGTGCAGTCTTTTGTTAATTTAGCAAATTATTTGCTAATCGATTCAATCTTCAACATTGTATAGGGCTGTCTATGTCCCTGCTTTTTCCGATAATCCTTTTTCGCCCGATATTTAAAAATAATGACTTTTTTCCCTTTCCCATTCTCAACTACTGTGGCTTCTACCTTGGCATTTTCCACATAAGGTGAGCCGGTACTGACGGAATTACCATCAGAAACAAACAGAATCTTGTCCAAGATCACTTGATCTCCTGCCTCAGCTTTAAGTTTTTCTACGGAGATGATATCACCTTCCTGAACTCTGTATTGCTTTCCACCGGTTTCGATTACTGCATACATTTAATTATTTTCCTCCTCAATCCAGTCTCGCCATCTAAGGCAACGTCTAAACGTATTTTAACGACCTTATCTGAGCGGCTCACAAACATAATGAGGTTATCATACACAACACTATTTTGTCAAGTAAAAGATTTATTCCAGAATAACTCCATCTTCATCGACCTTAGGTCGTGGGGTAAGTTGATAAGCTTCCTTTAACAGTCCTTCGATTTCCTCCATCATTTCTTTATGTTCAGCCATGTAAGCTTTGACGTTTTCCCGGCCTTGGCCGATTCGATCACCATGGAAACTATACCAGGATCCGGACTTTTCAATCACTTTGGCTTCAACTCCACAGTCCAGTACATCACCCTCTCTGGATATGCCATGGCCATACATAATATCAAATTCTGCTTGTTTAAAAGGTGGCGCCACTTTATTCTTTACAATTTTTACCCGAGTACGGTTCCCTATCACTTGGTCCCCGAATTTAATGCTTTCGATTCTTCTGACATCAAATCGCATACTTGCATAAAATTTCAAGGCTCGTCCGCCTGTAGTAACCTCCGGGTTACCAAACACGATTCCTACTTTTTCCCGTAGTTGATTGATGAAGATAGCGGAGGAATTTGATTTATTGATAGCACCGGCCAATTTTCGCAAAGCCTGGGACATGAGTCTTGCCTGCAATCCGACATGGGTATCACCCATATCCCCTTGTATCTCTGCTCTAGGCACCAATGCAGCTACCGAATCGATGACCACCACATCTATGGCTCCACTGCGTATTAACATTTCACAAATTTCAAGTGCCTGTTCACCCGTATCAGGCTGGGAAACCAGAAGTTCATCCACATCCACTCCCAACTTGCTTGCATACTCCGGATCTAAGGCATGTTCTGCATCAATAAATGCAGCTTTTCCTCCACTTTTTTGTGCTTCTGCAATAATATGTAGAGCTAACGTTGTCTTTCCTGAAGATTCCGGTCCAAAGATTTCAACAACCCGGCCTTTGGGAATCCCGCCAATACCGGTGGCTATGTCCAAGGTTATGGATCCGGTGGATATAGCTTCCACGTTTAAGTCCATTCCCCCGTCCCCCAGTCTCATAATCGCACCTTTTCCGAATTGCTTTTCAATCTGAAGCATAGCGGCTTCCAATGCCTTTTCTTTTTGACTATTATTTATGCTCATAGGTTCCTCCGTTTCCTTCAAGAACGTTTGTTCTATATCTTATACTAATCTATATTTACACATCGGTCAAGCAATATTCTTAGACTCCATAATAATACTACTATTTGTATTAAATGTCAATATATAACATTTATTCTTTATCGAGCATATTATTAATTAAATCAAGCATTAACAATTTCGCATAATTTCTATTCCACGAACGATTGACATTGCGCATTTTAGATTCTATACACATTTTTTTATCATCATATACAACACAAATATAAACCAATCCTACCGGTTTATCTGGAGTTTCCCCGCCGGGACCTGCAATCCCGGTTACCGATACACACATTCTGCAGCCGGTAATCTTCCTGAGGCCTTCTGCCATCTCAATAGCTGTCTCTTCACTAACAGCACCATAACAATCCAAAGTATCCTGGCTGACACCCAGTTCCTCTACCTTAGCTCTGTTGCTATAAGTTACCAGTCCCCGATCAAAAACAGCAGAGATGCCCGGTATTTCCGTCATGATTTGGGCAAACATTCCCCCTGTACAAGATTCTGCACTGGCCAAACTAATGTTTCTTTCAATCAGTTTTTTACCTACGACATAATGAAGTTCCTCATCATTTTCACTGTAAATATATTGGCCTACTCTTTCCCTGACTTTTTCAATCATTTCTGCCACAGCCTCTTTTGCTTCTTTAAGAGTATTCCTTTTTGAGGCCACACGTACACTGCATTCTCCTTCCTTCGCATAGGTTGCTAAAGTTGGATCAGTTTGTCCGTTGATCAAATCCAGAAGCTCAGTTTCTAATTTTGATTCCCCAATCCCAAAGAAACGAAGTACCTGATAATAAATTACGTTATCTGTCAGCTTTTGCAAATACGGTTTCACATAATGTTCAAACATATGCGTCATTTCTGCAGGTGGGCCGGGCATACATATGATGGTCTTTCCATTTTCTTCTAGTGCGAATCCCGGGGCTGTCCCCCTGTCGTTGGGGAAGATTGTGGCTCGCAAAGGAAAATAGGCTTGTTTCCAATTATTTTCCGTAATTTCGCGTCCCCGCTTTTTAAAATAGTTTTCCAGCCAATCCATTGTAGGCTGATGCAGCACCAATTTATCATGTAATACTTCGCAAGCAATTTCTTTCGTCAAATCATCCTGCGTCGGACCTAAACCCCCACTGGTAAATATAAAATCACAATCAATAAAAGACTGTTTAATCATATCTGATAACCGATGAGAATTATCTCCCACTGTATGATGAGACATGACATCAATACCCAGCATATTAAGCTGCCGGGAAAGATAAACCGTGTTTGTGTTTGTAATTTGCCCGAATAAAAGCTCGGTACCCACACTCAATATTGTAGATCTCAATCTGTTGCTCCTTACTTTCTGAAAATTTCTTTATTTTTAATAATATATTCTATCCCGGAATAAATGGTCATAATCACTGCAATCCATAGGATATATATACCGATGGGCTGTTTGGTAAACAAAGAGAAGGGCCAATTTTGAAGAAGAATGACAGAAAGCGCAAGCATCTGTAAAACTGTTTTAATCTTGCCTGACTTTCCCGCAGCTATAACAATTCCCTCTCCTGCCGCCACAGCACGAAGACCGGTAATAATAAATTCACGGGCCAATATCACAATCACCATCCAGCCGGCAACTTGCCCTAATTCCACCAGGCAAATCAAAGCGGATGTAACCAAGAGTTTGTCTGCTAAAGGATCCATAATTTTTCCGAAATTTGTAATTAAGTTGTATTTTCTGGCCAAATGGCCATCCAAGGCGTCTGTTGCTGCTGCCAAAATAAAAAGAACAGCAGCGATAATAGAATACCCTTTTGTTAATAAAATTATAAATATAGGTATTAATATAATTCTTAACATGGTTAATTTATTAGGTAAATTCATTGTTTTCTCCCTCAATCCAAGTAAACACCAATTAAATCATAATCAAAAGCATCCGTAATTTTTACAAATATTAAATCTCCGGGTTTTAAAGGTTTATCTGAATTAAAGAGTACAGAATTGTCAATTTCAGGAGCATCATAACAACTCCTGCCCCTATAGCAACCTGCCTCCTCCTCTTCTTCTATTATAACCCGGAGCACCTTTCCGATTTTATCCTGATTATAAGCAAGGGATATTTCTTGCTGAATAGCCATCACTTTTTCACGACGTTTGACTCTAGTCTGCTCCCGAACCTGCCCTTTCATTCTTGCCGCTACAGTTCCTTCTTCTTTAGAATATGAAAACACACCAAGCCGATGAAACTTCATCTCTTTTACAAATTCCACCAATTCATTAAAATCCTCTGTGGTTTCTCCGGGGAAACCTGTAATCAAGGTGGTTCGTATATGAATGTCCGGTATGGCCTTTCGCAGGGCATTTACTGTTTTTATTATTGAGGTTTTGGTAGATCTACGATTCATGGAAGCTAAAATTTTATCACTTGCATGCTGTATGGGTATATCAATGTATTTGCATATTTTATCTTGTTTGGCCATAACTTCGATCAAACGGTCTGTTATTCGATCTTCATAACAGTACATCAGTCGGATCCAGTTAATCCCCTCAATTTTACACAAGTCTTCCAGGAGCTCCGGTAAGCGGTAATCATCATTTTGATCCATTCCGTATGCGGTTACGTCCTGAGCAACTAAAACCAATTCTTTGGTCCCGGACCTGGCTAATTGACCGGCTTCTTTGAGAATATCCTCTTTTCGACGGCTCCGGTAATTCCCTCGTATAGAGGGTATGACACAGTAAGCACATATATTATTACAGCCTTCTGCAATCTTCAAATACGCAGTATAGGATGGGCCTAAAGATTTTCTTACATCCAGTTCTGTGTAGGACTTTTCACAAGAGCTGAAATAAGCTTCTCTATTGCCCTTTGAATGATTTTTTAAGAGTTCCGGTAACTTATGATAATCGTTTACACCTAAAAAAATATCAACCTCGGGCATCTCCCGATATAATTTCTCTCCATAACGTTGCGACAGACAACCGGAAACTATCAAAATGGCTCCATGTTCCTTATAGCTTGCCAATTCAAAAATCCGATCAATAGATTCTATCTTTGCATCATTAATAAAAGCACAGGTATTGATCAGGATAGCTTCTGCATTTTGTGGACTTACTACAATCTGGTGTCCTTCCTTTTCCATAACTCCTGCGGCTACCTCCGAATCCACAGTGTTTTTCGGGCAACCAAGAGTATCTATAAATATACGCATTTTTCACCTTTCTCGTCTTATGCTTCCCTACCCTGCTCTTCCGGATCCTTCCCTAGATTTAAGAACTGTTCCTCCGTAATCAGAACCTTACGGGGTCGGCTGCCTTCGCTGGGGCCGATGATTCCTCGGGCTTCCATCATGTCAACCAATCTGGCTGCCCGATTATACCCGATGCGGAAACGCCTCTGAAGCATGGAAACAGAAGCCTGTTCCGCACGAACTACGGTTTCGATGGCATCCTGCAGGAGTTCATCAGAATCATCGTCATTTTTGGTTTCAAAGGTCTTTTCAATCCGGTTGATTACATCAGTTGCATACTCATTTTCAGGCACCTGCTTCTTCAAGAAATCGATGACCTTATGAACTTCAGAATCAGAAATAAAAGCACCTTGTACCCTAATCGGCTTGGATATCCCTACGGGATTAAAGAGCATATCCCCTTTACCCACCAATTTTTCGGCACCGGACATATCAATGATGGTTCTTGAATCAAACTGGGAGGATACGGCAAAAGATATCCGGGAAGGAATGTTTGCTTTGATCACACCGGTAATCACATCCACAGAAGGCCGCTGTGTGGCTACTATCAGGTGCATCCCTGCAGCCCTTGCCATCTGAGCCAACCGGCAAATCGATTCCTCCACCTGGGATGGGGCTGCCATCATCAAATCAGCCAATTCGTCAATAATGATGACGATTTGAGGAAGTATACGTTGGGTTTCTCCTTTTTCCTTTACACTAGTATTAAAAGATTCTAAATCTCTGACTCCTTCATTCGCAAACTTGTTATATCGGTCGGTCATCTCCGATACTGCCCAGTTTAATGCAGCTGCTGCCTTTGAAGGTTCGGTTACCACAGGAATCAATAAATGTGGTATACCGTTATAATTTCCCAGCTCTACTACCTTTGGATCAATAAGTACAAACTTTACATCCTCCGGCCTTGCTCTATATAAAATACTGATAATCAGGGCATTGAGACATACACTCTTACCTGAGCCGGTTGAGCCGGCAATCAACAAATGCGGCATTTCCTTTAGGTCGGATATGATTGGGCAGCCGGATATATCTTTGCCAACAGCAAAAGTAATCATCGATTTGGCATTTTTAAACTCTCTGGATTCTATGATATCACGCACAGCAACCAGATTTACTCTCTCATTTTCAACTTCAATACCTACTGCCGCTTTTCCCGGAATCGGTGCTTCGATTCGGATACTCTTAGCTTCTAAATTCAAAGCTATATCATCGGCCAAACGAACAATACTGCTCACCTTTACACCTACATCCGGCTGGATTTCGTAACGAGTGACAGCCGGTCCTTTTGTAACTTGTAGGATCTTTGCATTAACATTGAAACTATGGAGGGTTTGCTCCAACTTCATAGCCTTTGCCTTTAATCCTGCACTGTCCCCCGGTCGATTTTCACTTGGGGCTTTGGATAAAAGGTCAATCGGCGGCAATTTATAGAGAATTGAAGTAGAGGAAATATTAATCTTTAATTCCTCCGGCTTTGATTCTGCCTTGTTATCTATCTTATTTTCCGACTTATTTTCCACCTTGTTCTCTATCTGAGCAGGAGCCTGTACATCCAGGCTCTGATTGGATGTTTCACGATGTCCCCCTTCAAAGAGCTGATCGTCTTTCATGTAGTCAATAATTTTCATTTGCCCCGGTGTAACTCTTGGGGAAGAGGTAATTATTTCTTTATTTATTTCCGACTTATTATCCTTGTCTTCCTTTTCATTTTTACTCTGTTTTTCTTCCTTTTCAAGGCTTCGTTTTTTCTTCCAGTCTTCAATAAATTGAGAAACCGGAGTATTGACTACCAATAGAATAGAAATCAAGATGATCACGCTGCAAAAGATATAAAGTCCCGGTTTACCAATTGCTTTTATTAAAAGAAGGCCAAAAGTCATCCCAAAAGTACCGCCACCGCTTAAAAGTATACCGTTATTAAACGTTTCTTTTATAAAAGCCAGCGTCCAGGGAATAGATGCGCTCTCCAAATACCTGGCAGAATTTATTATGGTTGCCATTAAAAATATTAACAACAGTAAAACAGCCGATTTGCCATCGATATGGGTTGTCCTTTTTAAGAACAACAGGATTCCGTAAAGAATCAAATAGTATGGCAAAATATAAGCTATGGAACCGAAAAGTCCCTTAAGTGTATCGGAAATAATACGGCCAAACTGACCTGCAGCCTCAGTTTGAAGAGAAATAACTAAAAAGATACCGATAGCCATAAATACAATAGCCCAGATTTCATCCTTCAAGCGATTTTTTCTCTTATCATCTTCTATTTGTTTTTCAATATCTGCAAGCTTGGGATTGTTTTTAGAACCAGGAGGTCTGCCCCGCTTTTTCGTTTGCTCTGCCATTTAAAGTCTCCTTAAAGAAACAGGGTATATGCGAGAACCAGAGCCCCTACGGCCCAGGTATAAAATGAAAAGATATATAACTTTTTACCGGTAACAACCCGAATCATCGTTTTAATTGCTACAAAACCGGATAGAGCGGCAACAAGGACGCCGGTGGCAACGGGTACGAATAAAGCCGAATCGATTCCCTCAGCAAAAGCATCCGGGGCCTCCAAAATCACAGCTCCTAAAATGGATGGAATAGAGATCAAGAATGCAAACTTCACGGCTAAGTCTCTATTTAATCCGGAAAACAATCCGCCCACAATGGTGGCTCCGGATCGGGAAATCCCCGGACTGATGGCGATCGATTGAAAAATTCCAACCAGAATCGCATCTCGATACTTCATCCGGCCCATATCTTTTCCCGCCTGAGGCAGTCTCTCAGCAATCCAAAGAATTGTTCCGGTAATCAAAAGGCAAATTGCAATGGCTGACAGTGAATTATACAAGCTCGAAAAGAAATCATTTAATATAATTCCAATGATCGCAGTCGGAATAGTTGCAACAATTATCATAAATCCCAGTTTTCTGGTTTCGTTAGCATTAATCCGCAAACCCTTTCCACTGAAAACATCACGGATTACGGCGCCTAATTCCAGCAAAAGATCCCAGATATCTCTATAATACACAGCAAAAAGGGAAAGTAAAGTTCCTAAATGAAGAAGGACTGCAAAAGACAGAATCTTTTCCCCATCGATGTTAAAAAAATACTGCAATATGGCTAAATGCCCTGAACTGCTGATTGGTAGAAATTCTGCCAATCCCTGTACCAAACCTAAAATAATGCCTTCAAATAAAGTCAATCCCCGGATCCCTCACTTTCTTTATTCCCATACCCTTTTAATTATCTTTCTAATTATATCACTTTGTAGATGTAAAATGAATACAATAATAAGAAAAAATAAGGATTAACATTTGTGCTTAGTTATTATATAATGATTAAATATTGTCAAATACTAAAAACTACGTCGAATATACTTTAAGATAAATGTAACAAGGAGGATAAAACAATGAACAAAAAACCGAATCTAGCTGTGGTCGGAGCTACAGGACTGGTAGGAAGCACCTTATTAAAGGTATTGGAGGAAAGAAATTTCCCCTTTGATAATTTATATTTTATGGCTTCTGCCAAATCTGCAGGTAAGCGAATTGCCTTTAAAGGAAAAGAATATGTGGTGGAAGAACTAACGGAGAATTCCTTTGATAAGCCTATTGACATTGCCTTTTTCTCTGCAGGAGGTTCCACCAGTATGAAGTTTGCTCCGATTGCTGCTTCCAAAGGAATTGTAGTAGTGGATAACAGCAGTGCGTGGAGAATGGATCCGAAGGTTCCCCTGGTGGTCCCTGAGGTAAATCCCCAAGATGTTTCGTGGAATAATGGAATCATTGCAAACCCCAATTGTTCCACCATCCAAGCCATGGTCCCCTTAAAACCACTGCATGATAAATATAAGATACGTCGAATCATATTCTCTACTTACCAGGCTGTTTCAGGTTCCGGTTTAAAAGGGATCCAAGACCTGAAAGAAGGTCTTGCGGGGAACGACATTATGAAGGCTTATCCTCATCCCATTGCAGGTAACTGCCTGCCCCACATCGATTCTTTCCTGGAAAATGGATATACGAAAGAAGAGATGAAAATGATTGACGAGACAAAGAAGATTCTGGGAGATGACAGTCTGCGAATCACAGCAACCACTGTGCGCGTACCAGTTTTTGATTCCCACAGCGAGTCCATCAACCTGGAATTTGAGAAACCTTTTGACCTGGAAGAAGTGAAATCTTTGCTTAAGGCCTCACCGGGATGTGTTGTCCAGGATGATTTAGCAAACAACGTCTATCCCTTGGCTCGGGAAGTTGCTGGAAAAGACCAAGTATTTATCGGACGAATCCGAAGAGACGAAAGTGTAGAAAACGGACTCAACCTATGGGTTGTAGCAGACAATATCAGAAAGGGCGCGGCGACAAACGCCGTTCAAATTGCCGAATTGCTTATTAAATAATAGCAAGTGAGGTGTTGTTTGTATGACATTGTTTACAGGCGCAGGAACAGCGATTGTGACTCCCTTTATTAACGGAGAAGTAGACTATTCCAGCCTGAGTCAGTTAATCGACTGGCAAATTGAACAAGAGATTGACGCTCTTATCTTTTGCGGAACAACGGGTGAGGCGTCCACACTAAACGACAAGGAACATATTGATACCGTACAATTTGCTGTAAGGAAGGTAGCCGGCAGAGTGCCTGTTATCGGAGGTGCAGGAAGCAATGATACCCATCATGCCATCGAAATGAGCCAAGCCCTTGAGGCTGTAGGCGTTGATGGCCTCCTGATGGTAACCCCCTACTATAATAAATGTACACAAAGAGGACTGATTGCCCATTATACCGCCATTGCTGACCAGGTAGATATCCCAATGATACTCTATTCGGTTCCGGGGCGTACAGGGGTAAATATCAGTCCTCTTGCTGTTGAGGCCCTCCATAACCACCCTAATATTGTTGGGATTAAGGAAGCAAGTGGCAATATAGCCCAAGTAGTGGAAATTGCAAAATACGTAGACGAAGAATTTGCTCTTTATTCCGGCAATGACGAAATGGTTGTTCCTCTTCTCTCTGTAGGAGGCCTGGGGGTCATTTCAACCGTAGCAAATATTATACCCAAAGATGTACATCGAATGGTTATCAGATATTTAAAGGGTGACACAGAAGGATCAGCACGCATGCAATTGTCAATGAAATCTCTTATCGATGCAATTTTCTGCGAGGTGAATCCTATTCCTATTAAAGCTGCACTTCATCTAATGGGGAAAGTTGAAAAGGAATATCGACTTCCCTTATGTGAACCGGCCCCCGAATCCCTGGCTCTCATCGAAAAAGAAATGAAAGCCTATGGCCTGTTGTAAGGTGGTGTTAGATTGAAAATCATAATTCATGGCTGCAATGGAAAAATGGGAAGGGTTTTAGCAGAAATATCCGTTAAGGATCCGGATATCCAAATTCTATGCGGAATAGATATCTCTGTAAATACCCAGCTTCCCAACCTGCCTTTCCCGGTTTTCTCGAATTTGGATCATCAAACCTATGCCGCTGATGTAGTCATCGACTTTACCCATCCTTCGTCACTTAAACATTTATTGGGATGGTGTATCCTTACAGGGACACCCCTGGTAATTGCTACCACCGGCTTTAATCCTGAAGATCATCGAATCATCCAGGAAGCCTCAAAGCAAATCCCTGTTTTTCAAACCGCTAACATGTCTTTGGGTGTCAATGTCCTATGTAAGTTATTGAAAATCCTTTCATCCATCGTTGAAAAAGATTTTGATGTAGAAATTGTGGAGAAGCACCATAAAAATAAAGTTGACGCACCCAGCGGGACAGCCTTCATGCTGGTAAACGCACTTGGACACGACTGCCCCACTCATTCAATACGAGCCGGAACCATACCCGGAGAGCATACCGTAATCGTTGCAGGACCTGACGAAGTTATCGAATTAACCCATATCGCCCTTTCCCGTGGGATCTTTGCCCGGGGAGCTTTATCCGCAGCCCGCTTTTTGATTAAACAAAAGCCCGGACTCTATAGTATGGAAGATCTTATGTAAATAAAAATTAAATAACGGTTAGGGACGTTCATTTTAATGCGGCTTTCGCACAAAAATGACCGTCCCTAACCGTCGCTATTTCTTCTATTTAAGCCTCTGAGGCTACGATTTCTTTCCCATCGTAATAATTGCAATTGGGGCATACTCTATGCGGAAGTTTCGGCTCGTGACACTGTGGACATGTGGATAAAGCAGGAGCTGTCATTTTCATATTCGGAGCTCTTCTCTTGTCTCTTCTCGCTTTGGATGTTTTCCTTTTTGGTACTGCCATTGTTTACACCTCCTTTACTGTGTACGAACGCTAAAAATTATACATGGGCTAATAACCTTTGTCAATTAATTATTTTTAACTTTCTCAACTATTTCTGCGGTATCCTTTGCAATCATCAACTCTTCGTTGGTAGGAATAAGGAGAACCTGAACTTTGGAATCGTCAGTGCTGACCACTGCCTCTTCACCACGTACATTATTCTTAACCGGATCAATTTTAATTCCTAATTCATCCATATCAGCACAAATCAATTCCCTCATCATGATATCGTTTTCACCTACACCGGCAGTAAAGACAATAACATCCGCACCATTCATCTGTGCCAAGTAAGAACCGATATAGGATTTCACTCTGCCGGCAAAAATCTTGATTGCTAAAGCACATCTTTCATTGCCTTCTTTTGCAGCTTTTTCAACATCTCTAAAGTCACTGCTGACACCGGAAACCCCAAGCATACCGGACTTTTTATTTAGAATTGAAACAACAGCATCCGCATTAATCTCTTCTTTTTCTTTAATAAAAGTGATGATAGCCGGATCAACGGCTCCGGATCTGGTACCCATAACCAGGCCATCCAAAGGAGTAAAGCCCATACTGGTATCAATGCAAACACCATTTTTGACTGCGGCACAACTGGCTCCGTTGCCTAAATGACAAGTTATAATTTTTAGTTCTTTTATATCCTTGCCAAGAACTTCTGCAGCTTTTTGGGCTACATATTTATGGCTGGTTCCATGAAAACCGTATTTTCTTATTCTATACTTTTCATAAAACTCATAAGGAATGGCATAGATGTATGCTTCCGGTGGCATAGTTTGGTGGAATGCCGTATCGAAAACTCCTACCATCGGTGTGGTGGGCATCAACTCTTGACAGGCGCGGATCCCCATAATGTTGGGGGGATTATGGAGAGGAGCCAAATCAATACACTCTTCCAAGGCATCCATAACATCTTTGGTTATTAATACAGAACCTGCATACTTTTCTCCTGCGTGAACTACTCTGTGTCCTACTGCACCGATTTCATCCATTGACTTAACCACTCCGTGGTCTGCGTCCAACAATGCATCTAATACATGACCGATTGCATCTGTATGATTTTTCATGGGAACTTGTAAAACAAACTTGTCCATTCCAATCTTCTCATGAGTTATTACAGATCCATCAATCCCAATTCTCTCTACAAGGCCTTTTGCCAATAGCATAGAGCTGTCCATCTCAAGAACTTGATACTTGAGAGATGAACTTCCACAGTTAACGACCAATACCTTCATTTTACTACTCCTTTTCTTGACATAATCAACCACTTGATTATAGCATTGAAACCCCTATTAAATCCAGTGATTTTTACGATTATTATTTACTTATAACGAGGCGGAGATGTCCCCCACCTCTTTAGGTGGCGTGTACAATTTAATTATGTAATCTGAATGGTTATAAAGTTCTCCATAGCAAAGTAAATTATAAATATCCGAAGCAAGGATATCATAATGCAGCATTTTCCACAACTCATCTTCTTTCGACAACTCTTTATTTATGTTGTTTAAAATGGGAATGGAGGCACAATTTTGTTTTTTTATATATCGAAGAAGATCTGCCCCCTTTTGTGAAATCCCCAGTACCCGTGCATAAAGAAGATTATCATTTACGATCGAAAAATAATTTTCTTTTGTCAAACCCATTAATGTGTGGACCAATAAACGTTTTAGCCTTGTTTCCGTATACCGTTTTGTTTTCATAAAACGAAGAATATCCTCCATACTCCTGCTCTTAATGATACCTTTTCTCAATTTATTCTCCAGTCCCTCTCCTACTGATAAAATTTGGCTAAGGAACTTCTTGTCCGTGGTTAACACCTTATAGGCTAATAAATTATAATAATTATTCGGGCATATACGATCGTTTCCGGAAATCCGATCTAATACCTTAGCTGTTTCTACAGGAACCATAGATTGAATCTCCCGGGCTGTTATCTCTTTCTCCATCTGTTTTCGAATCGAGCTAGCGCTTTCATGGTAACCGCTTCCCTTTCTCTTGACAGTAATGGGTTTCATGGGACTCCCTCTCCGCAGCCATTGTTTTAAATACTCTACGGCCAGTATGTTATTCGGCTCCAGGAGAAGATTTGCATGTTCCGTCCCATATAATATCTTAATGGTTTCATAACGGGCCTTAGGAAAAGAATAACCCTTGTCCAATTGAAATTTAAGCATATCTTTAAATTTATCATCTTCAAATGCTAAAACTTTTGTAACTCGGATCAACTCTTCTATATTTCCATGCTCACTTCCGAAAGAAAAATGGGATACACAGCCTAAACCATCTAGAATTCCCATTGCACCCATGGCAAAATATTCAGCGTTGTTGCAAGCAAAAACAAATGGCAATTCAATTACCACATCTATGCCATTTCTCACAGCAATTTCTGCTCGAACCCACTTATTTAAAAAAGCCGGTTCACCCCTTTGAGTAAAATTACCGCTCATAACCGCAACTACTGCATCCGGATTGACTTTCTTTTTAGTTTCTTCCAAATGATAGAGGTGTCCATTATGAAAGGGATTATATTCCGCCACTATTCCCACTGTATTCATTTTTCTTTTTTTCCTTTCTTTGACTCCAGCGATCCACTGTGATTGTCAATGCAAAGGTGAACATAATTATTATAATCATCTTTGTGGAAAATAGCAATTGTGCCAACATCCCTGCCTGATAAGTCCAGGTTTGAACAGGAAAATTACCGACGGTGGCTGCAGAAAGATTAAGAATATAGGGTGCAATTAAAAAGGCAATGATTCCTGACCAGATTCCATGGAGACATTTAACAACAAAATAATACCAAAAACTAATATTTAAGCCATACAAAACGCTCATAGACTGTGCAAACACAGAAAAGCCACCAAAGGATATTATGAAAGAAGCCAAAACACACTTTACTTGCAAAGAAATTCCTTGCGATCCGGCCAGATCATTACAACCAACTGTCATTTCCAGCAATCCCTTAAGAATACCTTTTTGATAATCCTGAGAAAACAAATCAAAAGCTCCGGCTAGTTCTATAAAATCGGTGGCCATAATGAATACAATCAAATAACAACAGATGATTCCCAAGGTTTTTAAAGCAGATAAAATGGAATCAGTAAATAAATCCAATAACCGATCCCTCTTTATTAAGGTATTACAATCAGCTTTTATATTTAGCTTCAAATCACGGTCATGCTGACCGAATAAATTAAACAGTATGCCGTTTAATACCGCACCGGTATAATGCGCGATTGCAATGGCTACTCCCGCATATGGAGAATGAAGCATTCCCAAGCCCACTGTACCCAACAGAAAAAGAGGTCCGGAGGTGCTGCAGAAAGTTAACATTCTCTTTGCTTCCTCAAGAGTAATTTCTCCTCGTCTTCCCATATCCCCTATCAACTTTGGGCCCATAGGATAGCCTGATGTTATACTGATAATAAAGATAAAGGCAGAAGAACCTGGAGTACCAAATAGATGCTGAAAAGGCTTTTGAAAAAAGCCACCGATCATTTTGGGAATATCCAGGGCAATCATTAAATTGGCACAAATAAAAAAAGGTAACAAGGCCGGCAGAACGGCTTCCGCCCATAGGTTGATCCCCTTTCGGGCCGATGCCAGGGCCAGCGCAGGAAATAACACCATGGATAAGCACCAGGCAACTGACAGTAAACCTGCAATCCGATAAATTAAAAGCTTGCGGTTTGAATCTTTCATATCACATCCTATTCAAACCCATAGCCCATTATTCAAAATCTATTTTTGATCTTCATCCTCTATTTGAGCTTTATAAACCATTTCTTTGATTTCATTTCTGTTTTCTGTAAGAGTTTCATTGACTTGATCAAAGGTTTTCTGTAAATTATTAAACATATCATTGAAATAGATTCCATAAAGATGATCTACTTTATCCTGGAAATTGTATAATATGCTATCGATATAATCAAAGGTACTCATTTTTAAATTACTAACATTTTTTTCTGCAATCCGTAATATTTCATCTGCTCTGATCTTTGCTTTAACAGTGATATCATCATTTTCAATCAACGCCTCTGCTTGGGTTCTGGCATCTTTGAGGACAGTTTCATATTCCCGTTTCGCCTCATCCAATATTCGTTGGCGCTCATCTTTAATCCATTGAGCCTGTTGGATCTCGTCGGGAAGCTCCACCCGGATCTCCCGAACTATTTCTAAAATTTCTTCCGCATCCACTAAGATCTTTCCTGTAAGGGGAAAACCGGAACTTGTATCAACAATATCTTCAATTTCATCTAAAAGCTCCAAAACTTTCATCATAAGTTCCCTCCTGCATCACCTGTTATATTTTTTCTTTAACTCATTGAGGACCGGCTCAGGAACCAAACCCTCAATATCTCCATGTAGTGAAAAAACTTCCTTTACGATACTGGAGCTCACAAAGGAATATTGAGGGGCGGTCATTAAAAAGATGGTCTCAACATCTTTGTTATATAATCTGGCATTCATCTGGGCCATTTGAATTTCAAATTCAAAATCCATCGTAGCCCTTAGTCCTCTTATTACAGCATCAATATGCTTGCAATTTACATATTCAGCCAGTAGTCCGTCAAAGATGATTACTTCTACATTGTTCAGGTGTTCAACACACTTTTGGATCATCTCTTTTCTCTCTTCCGCAGAAAAGAAGGGTTTTTTCGATATATTTGCCATAATTCCAACCATCAATTTCTCGCTGAGTTTTGATGCTCGTTCGATAAGATCCATATGACCGTTTGTGATGGGATCGAAAGTTCCTGCGTAAAGAATTTTCTTCATATTGCATTAGTCCTCCACTTGCTGTGAATAAAAAGTTACAACTACGGTTCCATATTTTTTCTCTTTTATTTTTATTAGAGAGCCTACAGTTATTGGTAGGACCTGTCTAAATCCATGTTCAGCAATGATTATTCCTCCTTCATTTAATAAAGAAATAGTCTGGATTGTTTCTATACACTCTTCAAGCAGACCTTCTTCATAAGGAGGATCTAAAAAAATCACATCCGCCGGTTTTGATATTTTCTTTAGAATTTGTTTCCAATCACCCAAAATAGTAATACACTTCTTTTCTACTCGGCAATACTGAATATTTTTTCGAATCAGTTCCATGCTTTTATGAGACTTGTCCCCAAAAAAAACCAAATTGGCCCCTCTGCTGATTGCTTCAAGGCCCAAATTACCAGTTCCTGAAAACAAATCGATGACCACTGCATCATCCAAATAAGAAGCAATCATACTAAAAATTGCTTCTTTAACTTTTTCAGAAGTAGGACGAATTCGGCTATCCGCCAATGTGGCAAGCCGTCTGCCTTTTAGCTCGCCGGCTATTATTCGCAATAAAACCGCTCCTTTCTATTGATTCATTTTAACATACCAGAATAAAATAGCAACAAAAAAGCAAGTCTGTAAAAGAAAATTTACAGACTTGCTTTTTTGTTTTTCTATGCAGGAGTTTACTTACTCTTTAAAACTTTGTTAACCGCTGGTTTTACCGGATAACTGCTGTTGTGCCATTTCAACCAGTCTCTTAGTCATGTAACCGCCTACATAACCATTCTGTCTTGCTGTCAGATTTCCCTTATCCATATTTTCATAATTGGCAAGACCTAGTTCGTTGGCAATTTCCGTCTTCATGTTTTTTAATCCTGCCTTTGCGCCTGCTACAACCGGACTATTATTTGTTGTCATGATTTTCACCTCCTATTACATTCTTAATTTAACCGTCGAAGATAAAACTATGTGATGTAATAATTTCATGACATGGTCTCTTTTGCCACGCTTGCTAAATGCTTAGAGTTTCAATATTTTTAAAGGTTATATTAATTTTATTTTTTAAGTTTTGATGATTTTTATGTATGAGATCCGGATCTTGTTCCAGAAGATTTTGGGCTTCTTCCCGAACGGTTTCTAAAATTTGGATATGCTTTGCTAAATCTGCTAGTCGAAATTCCGGAATACCGTGCTGGCGTACACCAAAGAACTCTCCCGGTCCTCGAAGTTCTAAGTCTTTTTCGGCAATTACAAATCCATTGTCAGTTTTTTCCAAAATTGCGGCCCGTTCTTTTGACATCCGGGTTTTTCCTTCTGTGATAAGAATGCAATAGGATTGTTCCCCTCCCCTGCCTACACGTCCCCGCAATTGGTGAAGTGTAGATAAGCCAAATCGTTCTGCATTTTCAATGAGCATAACAGTTGCATTTGGTACGTTAATCCCTACCTCAATAACGACTGTTGAAACCAAAATATGAACCTGTCCGGAATAGAATTCCTCCATAATTCGATCTTTCTCTTCTTGCTTCATAGCACCGTGCAGCAACCTGATTTCCAAATTTGAAAATTTATTTCCCAGTTCTTTATATAACTGAATAGCAGATTTAGCATCCACATTTATGGATTCTTCAATTAAAGGAGCGACTATATAGGCCTGGTGTCCGTCTGCTACCTGTCGTCGTACAAATTCATAAGCCTTCTCTCTTCCTGATTCAGTAAATGTCTTGGTGATTGTCTGTTTTCTTCCCGGAGGCATTTCATCGATTATAGATAAATCTAAATCGCCATAAAGGATTACAGCCAACGTCCTTGGAATCGGCGTAGCTGTCATAACTAAAATATCCGGGTTTTCCCCTTTTCTTGAAAGAAGATCCCTTTGATTAACTCCAAATCGGTGCTGTTCGTCAGTGATCACCAATCCCAACCGATAAAAGTCAACGCTTGGCTGAATCAACGCATGGGTTCCTATAAGAAGCTGAATAGCCCCTGTTTTCACCTGGGTAAGGACCTGCTTTCTTTCCTTAATCCCTAAACTGCCGGTTAACAATCCCACATGGATATCAAAGGGCTGAAATGCCTGTTTTAAGCTTTTATAATGTTGCCGGGCCAAAAGCTCCGTCGGCGCCATCAAAACTGCCTGGTAACCGCTATTGATCGCTTTATAGATGGCCGTAGCTGCTACTACGGTCTTTCCTGAGCCAACATCACCCTGGATCAGTCGGCTCATTACTTTTTTTGATTCCATATCCTTATATATTTCCTCAATGACACGTTTCTGCGCTACCGTTAATTCATAAGGTAATTTCTCAATAAAATCTTCTGACTGAATGTTCTTGGAAAATGAAATCCCATTTGGTAGTTTATTCAATTGGTTTTTAACAGAAAGCAAACCAAACTGGAGTAGAAACAATTCATCAAATACCAGTCTGTATTTTGCCTCCTTGATTCTTTGAAGATCTTCGGGGAAATGTATGTTCTCCAAAGCATATTGCAAACTACAGAGTCGATTACGCCTGATAAGATCCAACGGCAAGTATTCAGGTATTTGTTGGCAGAAGTCTTGAGCTATCCTTTGCCAATTACGCATCTCACCTTGTGTTAACCCTTGTGTCAAAGGGTAAATAGGCAAAATCCCAGTGGTTTCTTCCTCATCCCATTTAAAAAAATCCGGATGAACCATTTGAAGTCCACTCCCCCGAGAAGAAACATTTCCATAAAATCCATAGTCCACATTTTTAGATATAGTATTTTTTAAATACGCACTATGAAAAAAAAGCACTTCTATTTCACCGGTACCATCAGTAACCAGCAATTTTAAAATTGATTTTTTTGTGTATCCATAACCTGAGGAAAACAATCGAATGATTTTTCCCCGTATCAAAGCAGTATCTTCATTACAAAGACTGCCTATGGCTTTAATTTGCCGTCTATCCTCATAATCTCTGGGATAATAATAAAGAAAATCCTCAATAGAGTGGATTTTTACTTTTGCCAAGGCGGATGCTTTTTTAGGTCCAATGCCTTTAATCATTGTTACACTGTTCTTAATACTCAATGGTTCATCCTTTTACTTCAATGTTGCGCCGGGTTATCTGCTTTGAAATCAAACCGGTTACGACAATGGCTATGCTATTGGCCTCGATTCCGGTCAATCGCTCAATATCGTATTTTATATCATGAATTAACTGTTCTGTAACCATACCAATACTTGTACCAAATCTGATCACTATATTAACTCTGACATCAAGTCCCTTTTCTCCCATGGCGATATACATATAATCAGTTCCGTCAGAAGTACCCCATCTTTGCTTAAGGTTTACGATTTTTCCCTTATGATTGGAAATCCAGATCCGTCCTTTAAATTGACCGATTGCTTCCAATATGATCTTACCGATGACAGCTTTATTAATTATTATATTACCTTGTTTTGCTTCCACCTTATACATCAAGAATTTTCGTCCTCCTTTGATTTTCTTAATCTTAGCATATCATCCTTTGTTTTAATATATATTTTGTCCATTTTATAAAAAAAGTTTTACAGTACCAGATTCTTATGCTATAATGTCATTTGTTCAATTACGCAGTCAAGGGAGGTGTAGAAATGTCAAGGAAATGTGAAATATGTGGTAAGGGACAGGTATCCGGAAATAAGGTGAGCCACTCAAATAGACACTCTAGAAGAAAATGGAACGCCAACATCCAGACTGTTAAGGTTGACGAAAATGGCAAAGTTTCAAGGAAGAATGTATGCACACGATGCATCCGCTCCGGTAAAGTCTCCAGAGCAATCTAAAGCAAACATAAAGTCCATTCG
>JAQUJQ010000135.1 GCA_028680875.1 Eubacteriales bacterium | reverse complement strand
AGTACGGCTATCGGGAAAGTATTCTAATGAATAGAGGAGATTTGGTACTAAGTGCCGTGTTTAAATTGAATTATGGGGAGGAAAAGGATATTGCATCTCGTATGAAAGAGCTGACCGACAGAAGGAATAGAAAACAACCTCTTCAATTTCCCAGTGCAGGGAGCTTCTTTAAACGGCCACCGGGTACTTTTGCCGGGAAGCTGATTCAGGACGCAAACCTAAAGGGTATTTCTATAGGTGGAGCAAGGGTTTCCCCTCTTCATGCCGGTTTTATCATCAACGAAGGAGGAGCAACGGCTTCGGACATTATAAAACTCATGCAGAAAGTACAGACTATGGTATACCATCATTCCGGTATCTGGTTGGAGCCGGAGGTCCGTATTATTGGAGAATAATGCAATGGAACAGCATACAAACCGGAAAATGAAATACCGGATGCTTTATGATATCCATACCCATACAACCTTTTCCCACGGAAAAGGTTCCATTGAGGATAACGTGAAAGCAGCTATAAAAAAAGGACTTTTAACTATCGGTATATCGGATCATGGGCCCGGTCATCTGACTTATGGTGTGAAACGGAAGAAAATAGTGCAAATGCGGGAAGAAATTGAACGATTGAAACCACTTTATCCCCAAATTGAAATTATATTAGGAGTTGAGGCTAATATCATAAATCCTTCAGGAAATCTGGATATATTAAAGGATGAATGCAACGACTTCGATTATGTTCTTGCAGGTTATCATTATGGAATATTAGGGGAACAACCTATTAGGTCTTTAAAAACTCATATTATGAATGCATGGGCAGTTTATAAAAATAAATCGTATTCTGCTCAAAAGCGTTTCAATACTGATTTGGTCATCAAGGCTCTTTATGAAAATAATATTAAAGTTCTAACTCATCCCGGCGATAAGGGACCCTTCGACTTGGGTGCGATTGCAAGGGTGTGTGCGGAAACGAATACGCTGATGGAAATCAGTAACTGGCATGAAGCTCCTAAAAAAGAGGGACTTATAGAATGTGCAAAAGCAGAAGTATCTTTTATCATCAGCAGTGATGCCCATTCGCCGGAACGAGTAGGTACTTTTGAAAGAGGTTTCAAGAGGGTTTTGGAAGCAGGCTTGGATCCGGCACGTATCGTAAATTTGGAGGAAATTTAAATGGAATTCATTATTGTCACCGGTTTGTCGGGAGCAGGAAAAACTCAGGCTATAAACTGCATGGAGGATATTGGTTATTACTGTATTGATAATATGCCTCCTGCACTCATTCAGAATTTTATTCATTTGACGGTTCAGGGGAAAATGAAAATCAGCAAGGCTGCCTTCGTTATGGATATAAGAGGAGGAGAGTTTTTTGATGATCTGATCAGTGGCCTGGAGTTTCTGGACAAGGCTGACATGTCTTATAAGATTTTGTTTTTAGAGGCTTCCGATGAGGTGTTGATTCGCAGATATAAAGAAACTCGGAGAACTCATCCCCTTTCTCACTGGGGGGCAATATCGGAAGGAATAACAGTAGAACGTGAACGGTTGAGTGAAATCCGCAAGAAAGCCGATTATATTATTGATACCTCGAATATGAAAGCGGCACAATTAAGTGAAGAAATCAGAAATCTGCTTTTTTCCTCAAATGCTACGGGTTTCACCATAACCATCCAATCTTTTGGCTATAAAAAGGGAATTCCATTGGATGCGGATATGGTTTTTGATATGAGGTTCATTCCCAATCCATTTTACCTAGCAAGCTTAAAGAAATTGACAGGCAACAATAAAAAGGTTCAGCAATATGTAATGCGTTTCCCTGAAAGCCAAAGCTTTGTAAAACAGATTCATGGATTGATTAATGAATTAATTCCTTCTTATATTAGGGAAGGTAAATCACAGCTTGTCTTGGCCTTTGGCTGTACAGGCGGGCAGCACCGTTCCGTTACAATGGCAAACGTATTTAAAAAGCTGCTTAAAGATGATGGTTGGCGGGTATTGACTATTCACAGAGATCTATAATATAATCCGGAGACTATTATTAAAAAAATAAGCATAAATATTATAATTAAATAAGTTATAATAATAAAGATATACAAAGGAGGAACATAAATATGGAAAAACTAGTTATTACCGCATGCATCTGCGGAGCTGAGGTCACAAAGGAAAATAATCCGGCAGTTCCATATACTATAGAAGAAATTGCTAAAGAAGCAAAATCTGCTTATGATGCAGGGGCTTCAATCATTCATCTTCACGTTCGGTGGGATGACGGAACTCCGACACAGGATACGGGCCGATTTCAAGAAGCAATGGATGCTATAAGAGCTGTTTGTCCTGATGTTATAATTCAACCTTCTACCGGAGGAGCTGTCGGGATGACCGATCTGGAACGGTTGGCCTCAATCAACGTAGTTCCCAAGCCGGAGTATGCCACTTTGGATTGCGGTACTTGTAATTTCGGCGGTGATGAAGTCTTCGTGAATACTGATAATACCATCTTTAATTTTGCAAAAATCATGAAGGAAAAAGGTATAAAACCGGAATTAGAGGTCTTTGACAAAGGTATGATCGATATAGCCTTAAAAGCAGACAGAAAAGGTTTATTGGTTCATCCCCTTCACTTCAACTTTGTACTTGGCGTGCAGATGACTGCAACATTAAGAGATTTGGCATTTATGGTAGACAGCATTCCCTGCGGGTCCACCTGGACAGCCTGCGGTATTGGAAGAAACGCCTTTGAAATGGCTGCCGGGGCTATTATCATGGGAGGCCACTGCAGAATAGGCTTTGAAGACAGTCTGTACCTGGAAAAAGGAGTATTGGCTAAGAGTAATGGTGAATTGGTAGAAAAGGTAGTAAAGATTGCTAAATTTTTCGGAAGAGAAATTGCCACTCCTGCAGAAGCCAAAAAGATATTGAACATCGGATAATAGAATGTCTTTTTCATCAGATGTAAAAAATGAGCTTGCCCGCTTTGAGACGGACAAAAAATGCTGTATGTTGGCAGAAATCGCCGGATTTATTCGCATGTGCGGCTCTATAATACTTTCGGGAAGCGGTCGGCTGGATTTAAAGCTGACGACTGAAAACCCCGCTATTGCCAGGCTCTTTTTGAAACGAATTAAGAGCTACTTTGGTGTAGGTGCAGAGTTACAAATTGGACAGAATACTTTGCTGAAGAGGGGCCATGTTTATGAGATGATCATAGGAGCTGAATCCAAAGCAGAACAGATTTTACGGGAGACCGGCATCCTTCGGGTAAAGGAGGGATGTAACTATTTCCCCGACACTATTTCATATGATCTTGTTAAGACAAAATGTTGTAAAAAAGCTTATATACGCGGAGCATTTATGGGAGCGGGAACCATAAGTGATCCGGAGAAGGGTTATCATCTTGAGCTTGTCTGTACCAGTGAAATTTTGGCTAACGATCTAAGACGGTTGGTAAATAGCTTTGGTATGAAAACAAAGGTAGTACAAAGAAAGAACAATTATGTGGTTTATATCAAAGAAGGAGAGCAGATCAGCGATTTTTTAGCTCTACTCGGTGCCCATAACCATGTATTGGAGTTTGAAAATATTCGGATCATTAAGGATTTACGCAACAGAACAAACAGGATTGTAAACTGTGAAAGTGCAAATTTAGACAAGACCATAAACAGTGCAGTTAAACAGACTTCCGCCATACGGTTGATCGATTCCAAGCGTGGGTTGGATTCTCTTCCGGAGAAATTAAGAGAGGTTGCACGATTGCGTTTGGAGAATCCGGAAGCATCCTTGGCCGAACTTGCTGAAATGCTTGATCCCCCCCTAAAAAAATCAGGTATCAACCATAGATTTAAAAAAATTCAGGAAATAGCAGAAAAATTATAAGACAAGGGGACGTTTCTCCTGTCTTCTTGAGGAAGACAAGGGGACGTTTCTCCTGTCTTCTTGAGAAGACAGAGAGACATTTCTTGCGAGGAGGATTAAGGTAAACTGATGGCAGATTATAAAGAATGGGACATTTATTACGATAAAATAACAGAAAAATGTCTTAGCTTTTACGAAATAAAAAATGATGATAAAAATATTTGGGAAATGGCCATAGAACTGATGAACATTCCCGGGTTTCCGATGCATTGTCCCCAGCATCATTACCTGGTTTCAGCAGTATTACTCGTAGCCTGCAGGCAAAGGCAGGGAGAATCACCGGCGAATCTAAAAAGTGATTTAGCTTTAGCTGAAGAAAGGGCACGGAATGTACTGCCCGGATTTTGCGGATGGTATGGGGCTTGTGGTGCGGCAGTCGGGATCGGAATCTTCTTAAGCATAATTACTGACACGAATCCATGCTCGGACGAAAGCTGGTCCTGGGTTAATAATGCAACGGGACAGGCCTTGTTGAAAATGGCTGAAATCGGCGGCCCAAGATGTTGTAAGAGAAATACATATATAGCTCTTGAAGTCGCAAGAGATTTAACTGAAGAGTATCTTGGGATTGTATTGGAAAAACAAGAAAAGACAGAATGCAAATATACAGAACACAACCAGGAATGCATAAAGGATAAATGTCCATTTTATAAAGCATGAAAGAATACGGAAAGGGGAAGCCAAGGAGGAGAAGACAGGAGAAACGCCCCCTGTCTTGTAAAACAGATGGAAGTCCAAAAGCAAGAAAAAATAACAGTGGAAACAGTAATGCTTAGGTGGGATTACAGCGCTCTCCGTGCTTACTATATGTATAAAATAAAGCCGGGGAGAATACGTAATTTAGTTATTTTATTAGTACTGTGTGGTTGTTTAGTAGCTT
>JAQUJQ010000134.1 GCA_028680875.1 Eubacteriales bacterium | reverse complement strand
TGTCTCAGGAACTTTTCAAAATCTTGTTGATAAATATAAGGTTGACCCTATATTGTTTATGGGCTTTTTAGACGGCATCAACTCCAGCTTACTAAAAAACATACCCATTGAAACTTTTGATGAAAATGGTCAGGTGGATTTAACGATTGATTTTGAAAAGCTGTATTTTAACATGCTGGAAGCAAAGGCGGAGTATCTTTATACTTTAGAACAATGGGACGCAATCCTTACGGAAGAAAAACGTTTGGAAATTTTCAAGAATTTTAAACGATCCAAGACGGTCATCAAGGAGAAAACACCGGGAAGAAACGACCCATGCCCCTGTGGCAGCGGAAAGAAATACAAAAAATGCTGTGGTGCCAACTAATATTGTGCTGAAATTAATCATGACTTTTCACTCCGCTTCCGCTGATAGGAATCTCATCTCCTAAATAAGTGGGAGCGGGTTTAAACAATCCTTTGACAAAATCTTTGTTACGGGCTAATACCTCACGAATTTCCCGCATGCTTTGACCTGCATAGATCCTGGGTTCGGAAACTACCCCATAAGCATTTAAGCCCAGATTCCTCGCATTGTATAAAGCTCTATATTGATGGTATTTTTGGGTAATAACAATTACGGTTTTTACATCAAAAACATCTTTAGCTCGATACATGGATTCATAGGTTGAAAACCCGGCGTGATCTAAAAAAACATCCTCTGCAGATACACCTTTAGCCAATACATATTCTTTCATCCCATTGACTTCATCGTATTTTTTTTGACCATGATCCCCGCTGAGTAGAAGCTTTGGAGCTGCGCCCTGCAAATAGAGTGATACGCCTTCATCCAACCGATCCTGAAGCATATAATTTGGGGTACCGTCGGGCTTGAGACCGGCCCCCAATACCAAAATACAATCAGCTTTCATTTCTTTTGCTTCCTCTGATTCAACAATATAATCTGAGGTAGTTGATATAATGAAAGAATTGATAAGAGAAACTATTGCAACAAAAGCAATACAAATAGCTCCCATAATTAAATAAAATTTTTTTATCTTTTTCATTATTTGTCTAGGGGACGGCAGAAGAACCGTCCCCAATTTATTCCCCCAATTTATTCCTACCTAGAAGCAATGGCCTCAATTTCCACTCCTACTCCCTTAGGTAAACCTTTAACTGCAAAACAAGATCTGGCTGGGTATGTGCCACTGAAAAAACTTTGGTACACCTCATTGACGGCTGTAAAATCATTGATGTCGGCCAAAAGAATGGTAACCTTCACCACATCATCCATAGTAAGCCCTCCCGCTTCCACAATAGCTTTCACGTTTTTCATAGACTGTTCAGCCTGGGCGGCAATATCTCCGTCAACAACCTGTCCGGTTTTTGGGTTAATAGGAATCTGACCTGAAGTAAAAATCATGCCATTGATGCTAATCCCCTGAGAATAGGCCCCCACTGCTGCCGGAGCCTGGTCTGTGCTGATAATTTGTTTCATTTTTATTGATCTCCCTTCTTGGTTAATAATTTATTGCATTTGCATAAAATCTCTTCAATGAGTAATGAAATAGTTTTTCCATCACCATTAACTGATATGTTTGCCACTCTATCATAATTTGGAAGCCTGGATTCGTAAAGTTCTTTAAATTGTTGATACTGTTTTCCTTCTTCCCTTCCCAAGCTGGCTAAAGGCCGCTTTGGATCATTTTTTACTCGTTCGAAGAGAGTTGTTATATTATCTTTGAGAAATACTACAGATTCCTCCTTTTCCAGTATCTTTACATTGTTTTTTTGGCTAATAATCCCTCCTCCGCATGAGACTACGATACAATGCTGCTTAGAAATCTCTTCCAGTAGATGGGTCTCCAACTCTCTGAAATAAGATTCACCTTTTAGATCGAAGATCTGACATATAGGTATGCCCTCTCGCTGTTCAATAACTTCATCCGTATCAACAAAATGGTATCCTATTTTGTGACTAAGCTGTCTCCCTATAGTCGTTTTTCCGCTCCCCATATAACCGATTAAAATAATCCGGCCTGGTAAGGCGGACTGTTGAGGATTCAATATCCGTAAGATATTGCGTAGGTCTTTTGAATCCAACTGGCCCGGTGCCGATGGCTTTTTACCACTGGCATATGTTACTGCCGAGCCAAAGAGTTGCCCGGAAATTCTACTGATTGTTCCGATCTGTCCCATCGAAATCGTAATAAAAGGCCTGTTCGCATAGTTCTCCCTCATAGTATCTGAAGCATCCAGAAGTCTGAGAACATCTGACTCTTTTTGAGCCATCACAGCAATCTTGCTCATGTCGGCACCGATTGCCTGCATCTTCTTTAGTTCTTTTATTATATCCTCTTTGGCCGGTGTTTTTTCAAAATTATGGCTGGAAAGTATGACCTTTACATCCATACGATGGGCATCTGCAATCAATTCTTTTATCTTACCCTTATCATTTTCCATCTCCAGATCCACCAAATCAACCTGTCCGCTTTCAATGATGGTCCGATTCAAAGCAAAATATTGTTCAGAAGTCATGGGTTTGTTACCACCTTCCTTTATGCTGCGAAATGTAAAAAGTAATGGTATATCTTTTAGGATTGATCGAATAATCTTAAGGGTTTCAACCACCTGCCCTATGTCTTCCGCCTTCTGAAAAAAATCTGCTCTCCATTCGGCTAAGTCTGCATCCAAAGTCAAAAATAACCGGGCTTCTTCACTTAAACCCTTTTCATCTGTTGCCGTCATTGGTATACAAATCTTCGGCATTCCTAATCCGAAGACAACATTTCTTACGGTCAGCATTTTTATTTAACCCAATTCTTTCACTTATTTCAATCCGTTTTTTTGCACCAAGCTGCAATGCTGCACTCCATACATTTAGGTTTTCTTGCATTGCATATCTGACGCCCGTGCCAAATAAGGGCATGATGCATCATGTTCCAGTATTCTTTCGGCAGGGTCTCCATAAGAGCCAATTCTGTTTTCAATACATTATTTTCATTTGTCAGTCCGATTCGATTAGCTAACCTAAATACATGGGTATCCACTGGGATACGTTGCTGTCCGAAGCCTACAGACAACACTACATTAGCAGTCTTACGACCTACACCCGGTAGTGTAATCAATTTATCATAGTCTTCGGGAACCTGGCCATTGTATTGCTCAGCCAGGATCTTAGAAAGAGCCAATACATTCTTTGCTTTTGTACGATACATCCCAATGCTCCGAAGTATGCCTTCCAATTCTATCCGGTCCATGGAAGCTATAGAAGCCGCATCCGGGTAACGGGCAAACAAGGTTGGAGTCACCCGGTTCACGCTTTTATCCGTAGTTTGCGCCGAAAGAACAACCGATATTAAAAGCTGAAACACGTTTTTATGTGTTAAAGCACACTGTGCATCAGGATAAAGCTTATTCATTTCTTCTATTATTTTTAGTACTTCTTGTTTTTTTAACTTCGTCATTATTCTTACTAAGCCTTCTTACGAGATATATAAATATAAGTTTATCAGTAAAAATGGTATGCTACAATAGTAAAATTCCTTTCCTTCGTTTTGAATTGACATTATCATTATACAAACGTAATATTATGATAGCGAATTAAAACCTCAAGAGTCAAGTTGTTTTCTCAAATGTTAGGAGGATATACTATTGAAAAATATGCTTAAAAATAAGAAAAAACTAGTTCTTATTATCATTCTGATCTTAGCCGTTGCATTAGGTATTTATCGTATTGTAAACTCCTATAAACCGGTGGTTTCTGTAGAACAAGATCCCGTAAACGTTACCGTAACTACTGCAGAAATCGATACTCTTTATGCCACCTCACCTCTCATGGGCCGAATCGACCCTGTGGAATCCGCCTCTGTGATTCCCATGACTGCCGGCAAGGTTACTGCTGTTTACGTTAGCTTAGGAGATTATATAAAAAAAGGTACTCTTCTTTTTGAATTGGATAAAACCCAAATGGCAACCTCCTACAATCAGGCAAAACTGGTTTTTGATAATGCAAAAATTGATTATGACCGCATGACTCTATTATATAATGAAGGGGCCGTATCTCTTCAGCAATATCAAGGGGCACAAACACAATTTAATGTGGCACAAGAAAGCTTAACCGCCGCCGGCAATGCATTGAGTTATTGTAACGTGACCTCCCCCATTGAAGGTTATGTTACCTCCGTTAATGTAGCTGTGGGAGATCTTGCCTCACAATCTATGCCGGCTGTCACCATAGCCAATGTCAGCGCTTTGGAAATCAATACCACCCTGTCCGAATATCTGGTCGGCAAAGTAAAACAAGGAGATAAGGTACAGGTTTATATCAAAACCCTGTCAGAAGAACCTTTCTCCGGTACAGTTAAAGCCATATCTCCTGCTCCGGCGACTGGAACCCTTACCTATCCAATAACGATAGGTGTTGAAAATCCTAATGGAATTATTAAAGCCGGAATGTTTGCTCAAGTTCAAGTTATTTCAGATCGAAAGGAAAATGTTTTATGTATTCCTTCCGACGGAGTATTTATGAAATCCGGAGAGACTAAAGTTGCTGTATTGAATGGCAATATTCCCTCACTGGTTACTGTAACTACCGGTTTGGATAACGGGACCATGGTCGAAATCACTTCGGGTTTGAACCCCGGCGATACCGTGGTAATTTCCGGGCAACAATACGTCATTGAAGGAGAAGCTGTTAATATTGTAAACGAGTAATTTGGGTGGAGGAAATATGAACTTTTCAAAATTAGCAATAAAACATCCTGTAACTACGGCCATGATGGTACTAATAATAATTCTTGTGGGTTTTGTATCTCTTATTGGAATTCCTGCTGATCTGCTGCCTGAAATC
>JAQUJQ010000133.1 GCA_028680875.1 Eubacteriales bacterium | reverse complement strand
TAATGGATCAGTATATTTGAGTTTTAAAGCATGGCAGACTTTCACAGAAATACAATTTTGTCGGCTTAAAGCTAACGAAGAAGAATTGAATCGTATATTCATCGACATCTACGGCTTGGGGGATGAGCTGACACCGGATGTTGAAGATAAGGATATAACTGTTACCAGAATTTACGATACGAAAGAGGATATCCCCGAAACCATGAAGGGAAACAAGTATGTACTGACGAAACAGGATGTAATTAAGAGCTTTGTTTCCTATGCCGTTGGTTGCATGTTCGGCCGGTATTCATTGGATGAAGAGGGTTTGATTTTAGCAGGTCAGCCTTATAATGAGTGCTTTGTCTACGCCAGCGTCCCAGTTTCCGGAGGAGGCCCTTTGTATAGGGCACAAGGAGATTGTTACTTGCTAAAAGCAGATGGCACTCTTCAAATATGCTCTTACGTTCCAGAGCAAAATAATATCCTACTCATAAGCGATGAAGAATACTTTAGCGACGACATAGTAGGTCGCTTCGTTGAATTCGTTAAATGCGTATACGGCACAGAAACCCTTGAAGAAAACCTTGATTTTATCGCAGAAGCTCTTGGTAATAAAGGCAATACCTCAAGAGAAATAATCCGAAATTATTTCGTCAGGGATTTTTATAAGGATCATGTGAAAACCTATAAGAAGCGACCTATCTATTGGCTCTACGACAGCGGCAGGCAGGATGGATTCAAGGCTCTTATTTACATGCACCGCTATCACGCAGATACTACCGGCCTTGTTCGTGTGGATTACCTTCACAAGATGCAGAAGATATATGAAAGCGAAATCGACCGAATGAAGGACCTTGCAGAAAACAGCAAAAATGCAAGAGAAGTTGCCCGGGCAGAAAAACGTAGAGAAAAGCTGGTTAAACAGCTGAAAGAAACCAAAGAATACGATGAAAAGATAGCCCACCTGGCTCCAAGGCGCATAGAAATTGACCTTGATGATGGAGTAAAGGTAAACTACGAAAAGGTGCAGACCGATGCAACCGGCAAAAAATATCAGGTTTTGGCTAAAATATAATTAGAGTACGCTTTTAACATTAAGCACTATAAGATATGCTTTGTTTAGGAGGTGGTGGCAATTTGGTCATTGAGGATTTAATTGGGGAAACAACTGAATGTGAAAAAAAGGAGATGCTGGAGGAAACAAAGCCAAAGAGCTGGTTGAAGAGTGTTAGTGCCTTCGCAAATGGTATCGGAGGGACATTGATATTTGGTGTCACAGATAATGAGGAACTGGTAGGGATTGCAGATTCAAAATACGTATCAGAGAGAATAAGTGAAATTATAAAAACAAGGATGGATCCTATACCACAGGTGGTTTTAGATATCTGTGAAAATGAAGGTAGAGAGTTTGTGATCTTAAAAATTTCCCCGGGTGTAGAAACTCCCTATTACTATGTAGCAGATGGTAACAGAATAGCATATGTACGGGTTGGCAATCAAAGCGTTCCTGCTAGTGCAATGGATTTAAAACGTTTAGTGCTGCAAGGAAGTAACCAGACTTACGACAGCCTTACGTCCAAATACAGATATGAAAAATTTGCTTTTACAAAATTACGTTCCGTATATATAAAAAGGGTAGGGAAAGGTTTAGAGGAATGTGATTTTCTGTCCTTTGGATTAATGGATACAAACGGATTTTTAACAAATGCAGGGGCTTTACTCGCTGATGATTCGCCTATAAGAAATTCCAGATTATTCTGTACGAGATGGTATGGTCTGGATAAAGCCTCCGGTGTTATGGAAGCCATTGATGACAAGGAATTTAGTGGAAGCCTTGTATCTTTACTGCAAAGCGGAGAGGAGTTTATAATAAATAACTCTAAAAAAAGATGGAAGAAAACATCCTCTGGGAGAATAGAAATGCCCGACTATCCAGAAAGAGCAATCCTCGAATGCATTGTAAATGCGTTAATCCATCGGGATTATTTAGAATTAGGAAGTGAAGTTCATATTGATATGTACGATGACCGTCTTGAAGTATATTCTCCGGGGGGAATGTATGACGGATCTTTTGTTCAGAATCTTGATACTGATAAAATACCGTCAAGAAGAAGAAATCCTATTATAGCAGACATTTTTAATAGAATGAACTATATGGAACGTAGGGGAAGCGGTTTCAAAAAAATCAAAGCTGATTATCGAAGCGAAGTAAATTATAAAGAAGGGCTGGAACCGAAATTTTACTCAGATCATAATTCGTTTTGGGTAACTCTATATAATTTAAACTACTCAGTACCAATTGAAAAAGATACGAAATTGGCTATTGATGAGAGAGAATTGGCTATTGATGACAAAAAACTGGCTATTAGCGAAAGAGAATTAGCTATTGGTCTTATAAAGAAGAAGTGTGAGAGTGTTAATTTAACAAACATAATGACTAAAAACATAGTTGAATTATATAATATCTCTGAAAACAACTTAGTGTTCGGTAGAAAAGATATTGCCGACTTTTTAAGTTTTTCATACTCAAATGCCGGATATTTAATATCAGCTATGAAAAAAGCAAATGTCATAGCAGAAATAAAGGGAAAAGGAAAAGGCAAATATATATTCAAAATTATTGATAACTAAAAAGGTAATTTGAACTAAGCCAAGGAGTAATGCAGTATGTCAGAACTTAATCTTAAACAAATCACGGATAAATTAAATGGTGAGTTTGACTCTGATGTTCGGAAGCTTATCTTTTGGTATGATGCGGCTGCTGAGTTTAGCTCTGATATTGATTCATTGGAGCTCATCAATGCCAAGGTATTAAAGCTAAAATCAGATAACCAGTTTTATATAAAATATTTCCTGGAGTGCGAGGATACCACTACAAATTACTTGGTTTATGCTCCTTTTCCAAAGCCGACCCTGAAAGAAAACCATCTGGCGGATACCATAAGGTATTCAAAGGAATTTTTTGCAGATCGGGCATCTTTGCTGATCGTTGATCTTGGAATAGATGAAAAGTACAAGCCTCTATTGCAGCATTATAATAAATTCTTCAACGCAAAAGAGAGAACGCAGAAATTTTATGAACTTGAAGTCGAAAACTTCAATGAAAGCGTCATTGAAACAGCCCTTATGAGCGTTATTTGCAGGACCAAAGTAGTATCTTTTGAAGAGGTTGTCCGTATTGTACTTGCAGAGGACGGTCTGGAAGATAATAAGTATCTTGCTGAATTTACTAAATTTGATCTCATCGGGCCCTTTTGGAGAATGTGTGAAGAAATCTTTGGCTATGTAGATGCCGCACCATCCTTACATAAACTGGTTTATACACTTTTTGCCACATACACTTCTAAGGTTATCAAGGCAGAACTGCCTAAGGCATGGACCAATTACTGCTCCCACAAATCCGGCAGCATTGTCGCCTTTCTTGATAGCCTGATGAACAGCTTGATCTATAAGGATAAGTTCGATGCCTTATCGGACATGGTGTATCATACACTAAACGGCGATGCAGTCTTTAATGAGCTTGATGCCAATGACTATTCCGGGCTTGAGATATTTAAGAAGGTGGACATTTCAATTCTTAAATGGATGATTGAAAGGCTTGAGATTGAAGATACCGCTGCTAAATTAAACGGCTATACAATACCGGAATTATGTAAAATTCGAAGGAAGATGCACTTTGGATCATTGTATAATTCTCATTATTACATTATTGAAAATGCCTATCACCTCATAAAGGCGGCCGACTTTGAAACAAAAAAGACTGCCCAGGAGATTTGGAAGGATTATATAGCCAAAGATTACGTTATAGATCAAAAGTATCGTTATTTCTATTACCACTATGACTTACTTACGGACAATTCTTCATTTGAAGGCTTACGAGATCTGGTGGAGAGCATTTACACCAACCGCTACCTGGATCCATTATCCGTGGCTTGGAGCAGGGCCTTTACGGAATGTAAAGGGGATACCGACCTGAGCAGGCATCAAGATTTTTATAACAAATTTATTAAGAATGCAAAAGAGCGTACGGTAGTCATTATCTCCGATGGACTCCGCTTCGAGGTTGCCCAGACCCTGCTTAAAAGATTGATGGAAGATGAGAAGTGCACCGCCTCTATGAGTGTTATGCAAGGAGTGCTGCCTTCTTATACAAGGCTTGGTATGGCTGCATTGCTTCCTCACAAGAAACTATCCATGAGTGAGAACTTTGATGTGCTATTAGATGACAAAGCTTGTATAGATACAAACTCCAGAGAACAGGCTTTGAGAAATTTCGTTGCCCAAAGTCGTGCTGTCCAGTTCGACGATATAAAGAATATGAAGGTAGCGGATCTAAGAGAGATGTTTGCTGGTCAGGAAATTGTGTATATCTACCATGACCAAATTGATGAAAGAGGTACTGCAAGTGATGGAGCTGAAGTTTTCGTAGCTTGTGAAGAAGCTGTTTCAGAAATCCATGCAATGATAAAAAGGTTGACAAGTGCCAACAACATACATTTTATAATCACAGCAGATCATGGGTTTCTATATAAACGGGACAAGCTTTCGGAAAGCGATAAGATCAGCGGTTTTGATAAGAACAATGCCTTCGTGGGAAGAAGGTTTGTTATAGCTGATAGAGCAGTGGATGTGGAAGGCATCGGAACGGTTACTTTAGGCGATATATTAGGAAATAAGGATGAGCGGGTTGTTTCTCTTCCTATAGGCAGCGATGTTTTCAAAGTTGCTGGTGCCGGGCAGAACTATGTACACGGGGGGATGTCGCTGCAGGAAGTATTGATTCCTGTTATCGATGTAAGGACTACAAAATATCACATGGAGACAAAGGCTGTCAGCATCGCATTAGTGAGTTCATTATACAAGATCACAAACCTTACTACCAACT